>RFWA01000220.1 GCA_009922295.1 Betaproteobacteria bacterium | reverse complement strand
GGCGCTGCCTGTTCGCAGGCCGGGCTTACTGTGTTGGCCTCCTGGCGCGGCATCACGCAGGCATTGCTGGGTGACTGGACGGCTGACGAGCTGACCCAGGTGCTACAGGACGTCTTTCCTGATTTGGCCATCTCCCACGCCACGCGGCTGACAGGCCGCGGCAACAGCCGCGTGTACCGCCTGACCAGTTCGGGGCAGGCGCGGCACTATGCACTCAAGATTTACCCAGACCGACAGCTGGATGCCCGCCCCAGGCTGGAGACGGAGCGCACTGCGTGCCAGTTGCTCAGCGCCGGTCTGTACCCGGTGCCGGCCTTTGTGGCCAGTGACCCACAACTGGGCTGGGGCCTGTTCGAGTGGATTGAACCGTTGCCGGCCAGCCCGGTCTCGTCGGCCTTTGTTACCCAATGCCTGGCTTTTGTGCAGCGCCTTTACCGTGATCGCACGGCCTGGCGTCAGCATCCGCAGATTGCAGCCGCCAGCGAGGCCTGCCTCAGTGGCGCCGAGTTGCTGCACCAGATTCAGCAGCGTCTTGGCCGGCTCACCAGCGGCGCTGCCCTGCGAGACGACACCCTGGCATCATTCTTGAGGGATGACTTTGGTCCAGTGCTGGCCCATGCGGGTGATCAGGCCAGACAACAGGTCGGCGAGACCTTTGAATTGGCCCTGCCACCCTGCTGGCAATGTCCCAGCCCCTCTGATTTTGGCCACCACAATGCTCTGCAAGCCAGCAACGGCCGCTGGCACTTCATTGATTTCGAATATTTTGGCTGGGACGACCCGGTCAAACTCGTGGCCGATGCCTACTGGCACCCTGGCATGGGTCTGGGGCCCGAACTGCAAGAGCAGTGGCTCACCGCTTGTCGTGACCTGTTTGCCGGTGACCCGGGCTTTGCCGAGCGGCTGGCGGCCTACCTGCCGCTGCACGGCCTGAAATGGTGCCTGGTTCTGCTCAATGCCTACTTGCCACTGGGGGTCGCGCAACGGTCCCATGCCCAGGCCAACCCGGCTCAGAACTTGAGCGATTACAAAGCCGACCAGTTGCAGCGTGCACGCGTTTTGCTGGACCACATCAAGGACATGATTCATGAACCTATCACCGCGCTCGAAAGCGCTTAGGCGCGACATCGTCGGCATTCTGGAGGCCAGCCGCAAGGGCCATATTGGCGCTGCGTTGTCCACCGTGGAGGTGCTGCAGGTCTTGTTCGACTCGTTTCTGCGCTTTCGCCCAAATCAGCCCGACTGGGCAGACCGGGACCGCTTCATCCTCAGCAAGGGCCATGGTTGCCTGACACTGTATGTGATGCTCGCTGACAAGGGGTTTTTCCCGAAAGAGGAGTTGCTCACCTTCGGCGCCCCGGATTCCCGCCTGGGCGGACACCCCGAGTGGGGCAAGCTGCCGGGCGTGGAGGCCACCACCGGCGCCTTGGGCCACGGCCTCTCGATCGGGGTCGGTATGGCACTGGCGGCCAAGATGCGGCAGCAGGATTACCGTGTGGTCGTGCTGACTGGTGACGGCGAAATCAACGAAGGCTCGGTCTGGGAGGCTGCCATGAGTGCTGCCAAGCACAAGCTGGCCAACCTGACCGTCATGGTCGACTACAACAAACTTCAGTCCTATGGCCCCACCAGCGAGGTGTTGAACCTGGACCCATTGGCCGACAAATGGCGCAGCTTCGGCTTTGCCGTCGAGGAAGTTGATGGCCATGATGTCGCCGCCCTGCAAAACCTGTGCGCGCGCTTGCCGCTGGATGCAACCAAACCCACGGCCATCATTTGTCACACCATCAAGGGCAAGGGGCTGCCTTTTGCCGAGGGCGTGGCGGAGTGGCACCACAAGTCGGGCCTGACCGCGCAGGACATCGCCACGATGTACGCCTGCCTGAACTGAGAAGCGAGGATCAAGGTGCGTAAAACTAGTCTGGATTGCGTCTACGAGCTGGCCAAGGCCGATGAGCGGATTGTTTTTATCGGCTCAGACCTGGGCCCGGGGGTGCTCGCAGGCATGAAAAAAGACATGCCTGAACGATTTTTCATGGAGGGCATTGCCGAGCAGCACATCATTGGCATGGCGGCGGGTCTGGCGATGAGCGGCTTCGTCCCCTTCGTCAACACCATTGCCACGTTTCTGACACGGCGCTGCTATGAGCAAATTGCGCTGGACCTGTGCCTGCAGGATTTGCCGGTGCGGCTGATCGCCAACGGTGGTGGCGGAGTCTATGCCCCGCTGGGCCCCACCCACCTGGCAGTGGAAGACATCGCCATCATGCGCGCCTTACCCAATATGACGGTGGTAGCCCCTTGCGATGCGCAGGAGATGCGGCGCCTGATGGCCGCCACCATCGATTGGCCCCACCCCATTTACATTCGGCTGGGCAAGGGCGGTGAGCCAGTGGTCAGCGCACCTGAGGCAGGGTTTGACATCGGCAAGGCTATTTTGATGCGTGAGCCCGGCACCGGCTTGTTTGTCTCTACCGGTGTCATGACCCAGCTGGCGCTGAAAGCGGCTGAGCAACTGCAGGCCGAATCCATCCCCTGCGGCGTGCTGCACATGCACACCGTCAAACCTCTGGACGGGGCTGCACTGGCCCATTGGCTGCCGCGCGTGGACGGCTTGGTGACGGTTGAGGAACACACCCGCATCGGCGGCCTCGGCAGCGCTGTGCTGGAGCACTGCAGCGACCACATGCCAGCCCAGGCGGCAAAAATCGCGCGGGTCGGCCTGCCCGACCGTTTCGCCACCGAATACGGCAGCCAGGACACCCTGTTGTCGCACTGGGGCGTCACAGTTGATGCCATGGCGCAGGCTATGCGCCGCCAACTCAACAGGGCCTGACCATGTTTCTGACCGAGGGCGAAACGCAACTGACCGAGCTGTATCTCCAGCAGGGCTATGTCATTTGCCCGGTGGCAGACCCCGAAGCCCTGGACCAGCTGCGCAGCCATTTCTTGCGGCTCACCCAGTCGCTCCTCGGTGTCTCACCCCACACCAGCCCCGAGGCCACGCTGAATCTGGTGCACGAGCGCATCGACGGCGCCGCGCTGAACGACTTTCGCCTCAAAATCATCCAGGGCATCAACGCGGTGGACGACTTTCGTGCCCTGTATTTTCGGGTGGCGCGGCCCTATCTGGAGACCCTGGTGGGCAATGAGCTGGCCATGCAGGCACGCGTCAACCTCAGCATCCAGTTGCCGGGCGATCACAGCTCGCTGCTGCCGGTGCATGCGGATACCTGGTCGGGTGATTCACCCTATGAGGCGGTGGTCTGGCTGCCGCTGGTGGATTGCTATGGCACCAAGGCCATGTACCTGCTACCGCCCACCCAGGCGGCGGCACTGGACCGCAATTTTTCGGCCCTGGCCGGCGCCAGTGGTGAATCCCTGTACCAGGCCATCCAGGCAGATGTGACATGGCTGCAGCTGCGCTACGGTGAGGTGTTGGTGTTCAACCAGGCGCTGCCGCATGGCAACCGTGTCAATATTGAACCGGAAACCCGCTGGTCCATGAATTGCCGCTTCAAGGGGGTATTTACCCCTTATGGCGACAAGCAGATCGGCGAGTTTTTCGAGCCCATCACCTTGCGGGCGGCATCGCGTAGCGGCATGGCGTACAGCCTGCCCAAAACATCATGAACCGGTTTCGGGGCTATATTTTCAGCCGGCCCTTCATGGGCGAGCGAGTGCCGCAGCATGTGCAAAACCTGGTCATTCGGGACTACTGCGCGCGCCGGCAACTCCAGTTTTTGCTCAGCGCCACTGAGTACGCCATGCCAGGCTGCGACCTGATTCTGACCCAGGTGCTCGACGAGCTGCCCGAGCTTGACGGCATCGTGGTGTATAGCCTGTTCCAGCTGCCAGAAGGCAGGCAACGCCGGTCTGCAGTGTTTCAAAAGTTGCGCGATCAGGGTAAGGCGCTGCACTGCGCGGTGGAAGGACTCAAGGCCGGCAACGCCGAAGCGTTTGACAGGCTCGAAACCCTGTGGCGGGTTAGGCAGACCCTGCCAGACTGCTTGCAGCCCGCCGCCTGAGGCCCGCCACCATGGGACAACTCCGCCATTTCGTGACGCCACTGCACCAGGCCAGCCAGCGCGATGTGCTGGCGCGCATGCTGGATGACAAGGTTCATTGCATGGCCGTGGCCAAGCAATACGGGCAGGATTATTGGGATGGCGACCGCCGCTTCGGCTATGGTGGCTACACCTACACCCCCGGCCGTTGGCGGCCCGTGGCCCAGGCGCTGATTGACACTTACCGGCTGGGCGCTGGCTCCAAGGTCTTGGACGTGGGTTGCGGCAAGGGCTATTTGCTGCATGAGATGCTGCTGCTGGAGCCCGAACTCATTGTCAGCGGTTTTGATGTCTCTGCCTGGGGCATCGGCTGCGCCACGGATTTGGTCAAGCCCCACCTGCAGCTGCACCCGGCCCAGGCGCCATACCCTTATGACGACCAGTCGATGGATCTGGTCATTTCCCTTGGCACGCTGCACAACCTGCGCCTGCCCGATCTGCAGCGCGCTCTGTCCGAGATCGAGCGGGTGGGCCGGCAGGCCTACGTGATGCTGGAGAGCTACCGCAACGACCAGGAACTGTTCAACCTGCAGTGCTGGGCCTTGACCTGCGAATCTTTTCTGGATGCAGACACCTGGGCCTGGCTGTACCAGCACTTTGGCTACACCAAGGACTATGAATTCATCTATTTTTGAATGGCCACCGGCCGCACTGGGTTGACCGATTCAATGAACAACTTCCTCAAGTTTTATGGAGACAACCACATCTCTCCGGTGGATCAGAACCTCCATGATCTGAACAGGCACTTTGGCCAGCGCATTGGTTT
>RFWA01000219.1 GCA_009922295.1 Betaproteobacteria bacterium | reverse complement strand
TGCTGGTCCACCCCGCCAACCCCGACCAGGTGTGCGGCGTGCTGGACTTTGGCGACATGCTGCATGGCCCCCGCGTGTTTGATGTGGCGGTGGCCGCCTCCTACCATTGCCATGCGCTGGGTCAGCCGCGCATGGAGGGCTTGTTCGAGTTCATGCGGGGCTACCAGCTGGGCCTACCATGGTGTCACGCAGAGCACGGCCGCCTGCCTGCGGATGCAGGCCGACGGCGTGCGCCCGGCCGCGCTGCTGGTCGATACCCTGTTCACCAGCGACGGCGTGTACGGTGCGCCAGCGG
Organism: Betaproteobacteria bacterium; assembly: GCA_009922295.1. Taxonomy (GTDB): domain Bacteria; phylum Pseudomonadota; class Gammaproteobacteria; order Burkholderiales; family Burkholderiaceae_C; genus Rhodoferax. The sequence continues at coordinate 4,540 of RFWA01000219.1, read as the reverse complement.
GTTTTCTGCAGGCGGCGGTGGCCTTCGCCTGCTCTGGTCACCATGGGCAACGGCCACCCCTTGGCCGGCCTGTGTGCCCGGCAGGACCTGCTGGACGTGTTGGAAGGCGAGCCTCTGCTGGCCAATACGGTGGCCCAAGGCGATTACTTTCGACACGGACTGCAGGGGCTGGCCCGGCGCCACGGCTGGATCGGCGAGGTGCGCCAGTTCGGGCTGTTTCTGGGTGTGGCGCTGGTGCATGACGGCGACCCGGCCCGTCCGGCGGCCGAGGCCACCCGCCGCTGGTGCTCGAGCGCGGCCATGTGGACTTCTTTATAGGGGCGCTGGACGACTGCCTGCAGGGCCTGAGCGAGTTTTGAGTAAAAACAGGCTCGGACAAAGGTAGGCGTATCCCTAGCTGACTTTGCCCAATTACTGGGGGTGTCCGTACGCACTTTGCAAGACTGGGAGCAGGGGGGGCCGGATCCGTCGGGGGCGGCCAAAACCTTGCTGCGTATCGCAGCGCATTCACCAGACGTGGTCAGGCTTTGCGCTTAAGCGATGTCTTGACCATTTGGGCCGGTGGCAACGTGCATCTGCTGGCCAGTGGCCTTCAAGGCTGAGCATCCGCTGCGTCCAAGCGGTCCAGTACGGCCAGTGCCAGTTCGATCAAATGGTTGTCCCCCTCGTCGGGCAAATTGGGCCGCCATCCGTAATAAACCGTGACCCAGCGCGCTTGTCGTGCCAGTGCTGCTAGACCCTCGTGTCGCTCGTCTGCCGTGGTGACATTGCCCCAGACTGGCCGTCCTAGCAGGTCCTGGTATTCCATCCAAAGCCCGGCGCACAACCGCCCGCGACGCGCCGCCACCGGAGCGCAGGCCTGCGACGAGGACATTGGTATCGATGACAACCGGGATCATGATGACAGCACATATGCTGTCAAGTGGATTGGCAAGTGCTGTGCTTCGCTGCGGTTGACCGGCGATCGGCCCGTGGTCAACACCACGGCGGTGGGGCCAAAGCGGCCTTGACTTGCCCTTTGGGGCAATTGGCAACCACCGACCAGCCGACAACAATGCTTGGTATAAAAGAAATGGTCAGAGTTCTGACTACATCGCCAGTTTTTGTAATGGAAATCTCTGCATCTATCCGGTCAAATCAATGAGCGAGCCTGATCCACCTATCGACAAAATCGCGGCCATGCCCCTGGGCGTGCCTGTGGTCATGACCCTACCCGCAGGTGCCCGGGTTGGCGACGTTATCAATAACTTGATCTACCTGCCCGGTGGACGCACCCGAACGCTGAGCACCACGGTGACTCAAGACGATATCTACGCAGGCCGAGTCAGCCGAATGATGCCCGACCTTGCCGCTGAATAACCGGCTCTAGGCAAGCACATGCGGGTGTTCCTATTGGAGTCAGCGCGACGGGTTACTGGTGGGAAGGCGAGCGCTGTATCGGCTGAGCAGATGACCCCGGGCCGCTTGCGGGCGATATGGCATGCACGCTGCCATTTGGTTTGAGAGAATCTTTCAACCATGGATACCTCAACCCTGTTCCTGCTGGCCGGCGTCATGCTCATCAGCCTGCCCATCGCCTTGTGGGGCACCTTGGGGCCAAGGAAGCGCCGGCTGGCTCATGTTCGCTACTGGTGTGGGGGTGGGGTGGTGCTTGGCCTGGGCACCGGTCTGGTCGGGCTGCGTAACGTCGCGCCTGACCCTGTCACGATTTCTCTGGCCATTGCACTCGTCTGCTGTGGCTTGCTGATCAGATGGCAGGCGCTGCGCGACATCCTCAACCAGCCTAGGATCTCCTGGTTCATGGTGTTCGCAAAGGCGTTCGCCATTTTTCTCGCTATTGAATGGACGCGCTCAACAGGAGCCATCGCCTGGCCGCTGGTTGCTTATCCGATATTGCTTGCCATGGTCGGTGTAGCCATCTGGTATTGCGCCCTGATCGCCCGCACGCAGCGCAGCTTAGCGGCTCGCTGGATGATCGTGGGTTACCTGTTTCCCGGCGTAGCGTTAGCCGTTCAAGTGGTGATTTTTCTAGTCGGTCGGGATGTACCGGCTCCGCCCTACCTGGCGCAATTGGCGCCCTTGATCGGGATGAAGATGGTCTTCTTGGCGGTCATCAGCAATTTTGCCTTCCTGGGTATCTTGTTGGAGCGCAAGGCGAGTCAGGAGGTAAGAGATATCAAACGGATTGAACGAGAGGCGATGCTGCGCGAGTTCTCGGCCCGGTTGTCCCGGCTAGACCGCCTGCGCAGCCTGGGCGCCTTGACCGGCGCGCTCGCCCATGAGCTCGCGCAGCCGCTGACGGTGATCCTGTCGAACGCCGAACTGGCCGAGGCCAACCTTAAAAAAGGCGAGTTCAACGCCGAGCAGCAGGCCGAGCTGGTGCAGGGCATCTTGCGCAGCACCAGACGGGGCAAGGCGATTGTCCAACGTATCCAGCAACGACTGAAGCCGGCGGAGCCCGCCTTGGGCGAGGTCGACTTGGTCTGGATGAGCGCTGACGTGATCGACTTCATGGCTCCGCTGATGCAGGCCCATCGGGTAGAGCTCGTGAAACGGATGCCAGACAAACCCTTGGTGGTGTCCGGTGACTCGATCGAGCTCTCTCAGGTGTTGGTCATTGTGCTGACCAACGCCATCGAGGCCTGCGCGGCGTCTGTGTCGCGGCGGATCGAGGTCACGCTGCAGTCCAGCGGGGGGCGTGTCTCATGGTCGGTGCGGGACCAAGGCCATGGGTTCTCAACTGAGGCGCTGATGAGTGCCACCGATGCGCTTTTCACCACCAAGCCCGGCGGCCTGGGTCTGGGTCTGGAGATCGCGACGAGGATCGTCCGCCAACATCACGGCACCTTGATCCTTGCCAACGCACCAGGCGGAGGCGCGGTTGTTGTGGTCGACCTGCCGCAAACCCTTCCTGCCAATGCCGGCGCCTGAACTGATGACACCACAAACACCTGCATGGCCCAGCCCACGTCGCGTGGTGACGGTAGACGACGAGAGGGTCGCTGCCAGATATGCACGTGGCTGCGTGGTCTTGATCGATGATGACGCCGAGGTGCTGTCTGCTCTGTCGGCGCGGCTGCATTTCGAAGGCTATGCGGTCGAAACCTTTGCGTCGGCACGCCACTACCTGGACGCGCTGGACTCTCCCAAACCGTCGTTCCCGGGGCCAAGCTGCCTGCTTTGCGACCTGCGTATGCCCGGGATGGACGGTCTGGCTTTGCAGCGGCAACTGCAAGGGCGCGATGTGACTCCGATGGTGCTGATGAGCGGGCAGAGCCTGCCCCAGGACGTGGTCACCGCATTCCACGGCGGTGCAGTCGACTTCCTGATCAAGCCGTTCGAAGCCGCGGACTTGCTGGTTGCCGTTGAGAGGGCACTCAGCGCAAGCGCGGTGCAACAGGCAGCCGCGCAACGACAGTCTGATGCTGCGAACCTGGTCGCGTCGCTGACGGAGAAGGAGTTGCAAGTGATCCTCCTGGTCGTCCAGGGCAAGACCAACCCCCAGATCATGGTGAGCCTGGGTATCGCGCTGCGCACTGTTAAATTGCACCGGCAGCGGGCGATGGAAAAGCTGGGGCTGGACAGCGTTGCCGCCCTGGCGCGGTTCGCGCGGGACGCGCGGTGGTGAGGCCAAGGCACGCCTAAACGCCATGCCATACTTGGCCTGGATAGCCTGTTCTATCTGGAGCGCAAAGCGTGAGTAACATCTACAAAATTCTTCCCCGGGCCGATTGGCAGTCTGCCATGGCGCTGGGTCGCTTTGATGGCTCTGCGCTCGATCAACAGGACGGCTTCATCCACCTCTCCACGGCCGCCCAGGCCCAGGAAACGGCGGCCAGGCACTTTGCCGGCCAGGCTGACCTGGTGGTGCTGGCCATCGACACGGCTGACCTGGGCGACCTGCGTTGGGAGCCCTCCCGCGGTGGCGATCTGTTCCCGCACCTCTATGGGCCTCTGGCCGCCCACCTGGTGCGCAAAGTGACCGACGCCCCCTTGCGAGTAGATGGCGTCCCAGACCTGGGTGCGCTTGACGAACAGGCGGGCTGAGGCGCCTTGCGCGAGAATGGGGCATCTCGTTACCACGTAAAGGAAACACCATGTCTCTCCCCTCCAAAGTTGCCATCGTTACGGGCGCCGGTTCTGGCGTCGGCAAAGCCGCTGCCCTGGCGTTGTTGGGTGCGGGCTATCGCGTGGTATTGGCCGGCCGCCGCGCAGCGCCTTTGCAGCAGGTCTTGGCTGAATCTACGGCGTCGGCCAATGGTTTGGCAGTGCCGACCGATGTGTCTGATGAAGCCTCGGTGGCGCAACTGTTTGCCACCACCGTGGCCACCTATGGCCGGCTGGATGTGCTGTTCAACAACGCCGGCGTTAGCGCGCCAGGCATCCCGTTGGAAGACCTGTCGTTGGAGCAATGGAAAACCGTGGTGGACATCAACCTGACCGGTATGTTTTTGTGCATCCGGCAGGCGTTCCGGGTCATGAAGGCGCAAACGCCCATGGGCGGGCGCATCATCAACAACGGCTCCATCTCAGCCACCAC
>RFWA01000218.1 GCA_009922295.1 Betaproteobacteria bacterium | reverse complement strand
GGGTTTTTCGGTCGCAATGCTCACGTCCCTTGCCAGCACCCGCACCCGTACCCGCCGCCCCAGCGGCAGCCCGGTGTCACGCACCCACAAGGTTCCACCCGGAAAGGCCAAGCTGGCCAAGTGCCAACGCAGATCGCGCTCTTGCACAACCGCTTCGAGCAAAGCACCGGCGTCTTCCCCCATCATCACCGGCACATCTATGCCAGCCAGTACTGCGCCAACAGGGCCGCAGGCCTTGACCCTGCCTGCCTCCAGCACGACTAACGTTTGGGCCAGGCGCACCACCTCGTCCGATGCATGGGTGACATACAGCATGGGCATCTGCAGTTCATCGCGCAAACGCTCTAGCCAGGGCAAGATCTCTTGCCGGCGGGCATGGTCTATGGCAGCCAGGGGCTCGTCCAGCAACAGCAGCTTGGGCTGTGTTGCCAACGCCCGGGCGATAGCCACCCGTTGTCGCTCGCCGCCCGACAACTGGTCGGGGCGCCGGCGCAGCAATGCGGCAATGCCGAGCAGCTCAATCGCCGCATCCAGCCCTGCCGCGTCGCGGCCCAGGCCCGAGCGTTTGAGCCCAAACTGCAAATTGCCCCGCACGTCCAGATGCTCAAACAGACTGGCCTCCTGAAACACATAGCCCAGCGGCCGCCGCCAGGTCGGCAGGCAGATACCGGTCGCGGCGTCTTGCCAGGTTTCGCCAGCGATGGAGACCCTTGCGTCGGGCAGAGGCTCCAGGCCCGCCACGCAGCGCAGCAGGCTGGTCTTGCCGCAACCCGAGGGGCCAAACACCACGGTGATGCCGGTCCCGGGCAGGCGCAGGTCGACCTCGAGCGAGAAATCCGCGCGTCGCAGGCAAAGCCGGATGTGGCTGTCGGGGCGGCTCACGGCAAGACCCGGCTGCTGCGTCGGCTCAACAGCGACAGGCTGAGCAACACCACAAAAGAAAACGCCACCATGCCAGCCGACAGCCAATGGGCCTGGGCGTACTCCAGTGCCTCAACATGGCCATAGATCTGGGTCGAGACCACCCGGGTCTGCTGGGGAATATTGCCGCCGATCATCAGCACCACGCCAAACTCGCCAATGGTGTGGGCAAAGCTCAGGATCGCCGCAGTCAAAAATCCTGGTCGGGCCAAAGGCAGTGCGACTGAAAAAAACGCATCGATGGGCCCAGCTCGCAAGGTGGCCGCCACCTCAAGCGGGCGCCGTCCGATGGCCTCAAAAGCATGCTGGATGGGTTGCACAGCAAAGGGCAGGGAGTAAATCACCGAGCCCAGCAGCAAGCCGGCAAACGTGAACGGCAGCGTGCCCCAACCCATGAACAGGGTGAGCTGACCCAATGGGCCATTGGGGCCAAGGGCCACCAGCAGGTAAAAGCCCAGCACCGTGGGCGGCAGCACCAAGGGCAAGGCCACGATGGCCGCCACCGGCGCGCGCCAGGCGGAATGGGTTCGGGCCAGCCACCAGGCCAGGGGCGTCGCCAGCACCAGCAAGATCAGTGTGGTCAGGCTGGCCAACTCCAGCGTGAGTTGGATCGCGCGCCAGGTGGCCAGGTCGAACTCAGGGCTCATAGCCATAAGCCCGCATGATGCCGCGCGCCTTGGCGCCTTGGAGGTAGGCCAGTAGGGCAGCAGCAGCCGGCTTGTCACGCCCGGCATTCAGCAGGACCGCTACCTGGGTGATCGGCCGGTGCAGATGGGCCGGGACGATCCAGCCAGAGCCTTGGCTGAGGCGGCCTTCGGTGTACACCTGTGACAAAGCCAGCAGGCCCAACTCAGCGTTGCCACTGGCTACAAATTGGTAAGTTTGACCGATGTTCTGGCCCTCCACCAGACGGCCTTGAAGGGTCTGCAGCAGGCCCAGGCTCTGCAGGGTCTCATGGGCTGCTGCGCCATAGGGCGCCAACTTGGGGTTGGCTACCGCCAGTTTGCGGAAGCTGCCGGTTCTCAGCACGGCGCCATTGGCATCCACCCCGGCCGTCTGTTTGCTCCACAACACCAGACGACCGGTGGCATAGGTGAAGCGCGAGCCCGGTACCGCCAAAGCGGCCTTCTCCAGTTGCTCTGGCGTGGTGGCGTCAGCGGCCAGCAAGACCTGAAACGGCGCGCCGTTCATGATCTGGGCGTAAAAACTGCCACTTGAGCCAAAGGCCAGCACAGGCTTATGGCCAGTGTCCTGCTCAAAGGCATGGGCAATGGCTTGCATTGGCGCCGCAAAATTGGCGGCCACCGCCACACTCACCTCGGCGGCATTCGCCACCACGGCCGTGGCCATACCCAGCACCCAGCCAAGGCGCTTGAAGCACGGGCCCAGATCAGTTACGCTTATCACCGTTTCGCTATTCGTTTTTTGAATAGCGCAGTATAGCCAGCCGCTTGGCCACCCTGTACAAGGCACCAAACCCAATGACCGCAATGACAACACCCCAACTGCTTCTGGCCGACGCACTCGGCCACGCGTCCAGCGACAAACGCATCGACATCTTGCGGCGCATTGGGCAGGTGGGCTCCATATCAGAGGCGGCGCGAGGTGCCGGGGTCAGCTACCGGGCGGCCTGGCAGGCACTGGACACCCTCAGCAATCTGGCCGGTCTCCCCCTGCTTGAAAAGCTGGTGGGCGGCTCTGGCGGTGGCGGCGCCCGACTGACCCCAGCCGGCCTGCGCCTGCTGGAAGCGGCCGATCGACTCAACCAGGCCAGGACAGCGGTGCTGGCACAGATCGACGCCAGCCCTGCACTTACCGGCGGGCAGTCCGATTTATCGGCATTAGCGCTGCGCACCAGCATGCGTAACCAGCTGCCGTGCACGGTGCAGGCGCTCAAACCCGATACAGGCGCTGTTCGGGTCACACTGCGCCTGGCTGGTGGCACCCTGCTGTCGGCCCGCATCACCCGGGAAAGCGCCGAACTGCTGGACCTGCAGCCCGGGCTGACCGTGCTGGCCCTGTGCAAGGCCACGGCGGTATCGGTGGCGGCGCATGCTGACCTGGCCGATGGTCGCAACGCCTTGCCAGGCAAGGTGGACCGCACATCACGCTCAGTCAAAGGCGGCCAGGTGGTGCTGACCTTGGACTCGGGGTTGCAGCTGGTCGGCTTCACAAGCGCAGGGCCCGTGCTCAAGGTGGGGCAGGCGGCCATGGCACTGATCGATGCCTCTGCTTTGGTGCTGGCCGTCACCCGCTGACCGCCAGGCCTGGTCAAACGGGCTTGGCCAGGTTCAGGCGCACGGCGTGGCCCGCAAGTTACGGCGGTATTGCATGGCCTCTGCCAGATGACCGACCTGAACGCTCGACGCCCCGGCCAGATCGGCAATCGTGCGCGCGACTTTGAGCGCCCGGTGCGTGCTGCGGGCCGACCAGGCCAGTCGCGTCGCCGCGATATTGATGAATTTCACGGCAGCATCGTCCAATTGCACATGCTGGTCAATCTCTTGGCTCTGCAGTGCCTGGTTACTTTTGCCCTGCCGTGCCATTGCCACGGCACGCGCCGTCGTGCAGCGCTCCCTAATGGCCTGGGTCGACTCCCCGGCAGCCCCTTGCACCAACTCAGCCGGCGCCAATGCAGGCACCTCGATATGAAGGTCGATACGGTCGAGCAGCGGGCCGCTGAGCTTGCTCTGGTAACGATTGACCTGATCGGGTGTGCACCTGCAGGCCTTGTGGGTGGCACCCAGGTAACCACAGGGGCAGGGGTTCATGGCGCCAATAAGCTGAAAGCGGGCCGGAAACTCGGCGCGCCGAGCGGCGCGTGAAATGGTGATGTTGCCAGTCTCCAGCGGCTCACGCAGGGCTTCCAGGGCGGCACGATGAAACTCTGGCAACTCGTCCAGGAACAGAACGCCGTGATGTGCCAGCGAGATTTCCCCCGGGCGCGGTGGCGACCCACCGCCGACCAGGGCCACTGCACTCGCTGTGTGGTGTGGGCTGCCCGTGGGGCGTTGGCCCCAGCGGGCCAGTGAAAACCGGCCAGCCAGACTGGCCACCGCCGCACTTTGCAAAGCCTCGTCGGTGGTCATGACGGGCAGCAGGCCAGCAAAGCGCTGCGCCAGCATGGACTTGCCCGAACCCGGCGGCCCCATCATCAGCAAGCTGTGTCCGCCCGCAGCGGCAATCTCGAGCACGCGCTTGGCGCCGGCCTGCCCCTTCACATCGGCCAGGTCTGGGTACATCACATCCGCAGCAGGCAGCCCGGCTGTGACACGGCTCCAACCGGCGCTTGGCTCGGGCGGCGGCTGGTCAGGCGCTTGCGGCAAGAACTGACGCACCACGTCCAACAGGTGCCGCGCGCTGTAAACCTGCGCCTGGGGCACCAGCGCGGCTTCTTCGGCACTGCCCGGCGGCAACACCAGCCGGGTCACCACCTGCCCAGAATGCAATGCCAAGCTCATGGCTAAGGCGCCACGGACCGGCCTCAAATCCCCCGAGAGTGACAACTCGCCGGCAAACTCATGGCCGGCCAGGCGGGTTGGGTCCAACTGGCCGCTGGCCGCCAGAATGCCCAGGGCCATCGGTAGGTCGAAGCGGCCCGAATCTTTGGGCAAGTCGGCTGGCGCCAAATTAACCGTGATGCGCTTGTTGCTGGGAAACTCAAGACCGGAGTTCTGAATGGCACAGCGCACCCGCTCACGCGCCTCTTTCACCTCGACATCGGCCAGCCCTACGAGCGTAAAGCTGGGCAAGCCATTGGCCAAATGAACTTCGACCGTCACGGCTGCGGCCTCCAGGCCCAGCAGGGCCCGACTTTGCACCAAAGCAAGACTCATCAGTGTTCCTCTCCAAAACAGTGCAATGGCAACAAGTGACTAGGTCGCTATTGCACCAACACGGTGCGTATGTTTTTT
>RFWA01000217.1 GCA_009922295.1 Betaproteobacteria bacterium | reverse complement strand
TCCTCCACCTTGGCCAAGGCTGCAAACCGTTTTTGCGCCTTGTCCAGCGTGGCCCTGAATTGTGCCGCGTGCGCCTGCGACTCGCCGATCTGCGCGTCCATCTCGGCCACCGCGGCGGCGTTGCCCTCGGCCTCGGCGGTCTGACGAAAGCCGGGGTACATCTCGGTGTACTCATAGGTTTCGCCGTCGATGGCGATTTGCAGTGCCTTGGCCGGCGTCATGCTGGCCTTGGGGTAGAGCAGGTCCAGGTGACCGAAGGCGTGCATCACCTCCTGGTCGGCTGTGGCCTCAAAAGTGCGGGCGGTCTCTTCGTCGCCGGCTTCGCGCGCCAGTTTGGCGAAATAGCGGTACTTGATGTGCGCCATCGACTCGCCGGCGAAGGCGGCTTCAAGGTTAGCCATGGTTTTGATGGCGGGGCGGGATGAGGTGGTCATGAGGAACTCCGGTTAAAAATAGATTGAATCAATCAACACAGAATGAATGATAGCGGACGTTAATACATGACGCCAATTGAAACTGGCTAATCGATTGATAGAGTCAATCATCGAGCCCGATGCCGGGATCGCCGCCGCGAGCTAGGCGCAAAATCAGGTTTTTCGACGCGAGCCAGCAACATGTCAACCACCCCAGCCGCCCACACCCTGAACAGCCCGCCCACCAATCCCCTCTACCCGCCGATCGAGCCCTACCGCAGCGGCCGCCTTCCCGTTGACGATCTGCACACCTTGTATTGGGAAGAATGCGGCAACCCGCAGGGGGTGCCGGTTCTGTTTCTGCACGGCGGCCCGGGGGCTGGTCTGTCCAAGGCGCACCGGCAGTTTTTTGACCCAGCGCATTACCGCATCGTGCTCTTTGACCAGCGCGGCGCCGGCCAGTCCACCCCGCTGGGTGAAACCCATGACAACACCACCCAGCATCTGGTGGCCGACATCGAGCGGCTGCGTGAGCTGATGGGGATTGAGCGCTGGCTGGTGTTTGGAGGTTCCTGGGGCTCCACGCTGGCGCTGGCCTACGGCGAGGCGCATCCGCAGCGCTGCACCGGCTTTGTCTTGCGCGGCATCTTTTTGTGTACGCCGCCCGAGTTGGACTGGTTCCTCAATGGCATGCGCTGGTTTTTCCCGGAGGCGCACGCCCAGCTGGTAGCGCCCATCCCCCCAGAGGAGCGGGGCGATATTTTGGGCGCCTATACCAAGCGGATGTTCGGTGCCGATCCGGCCGAAGGCCTGCAAGCAGCGCGCACCTGGAGCCGCTATGAAGGCAGCTGCCTGCACCTGCTGCCCCACCCCGAAGTGGCTGAAGAGTTTGGCAGCGACGCGGTGGCGCTGGGCGTGGGCCGGCTGGAGGCGCATTACTACCGCAACCAGGCGTTCCTGGGCGATGACCAGCTGATCCGTGGGGTGGATCGCATCCGGCATTTGCCAGCCGCCATCATTCAGGGCCGTTACGACGTGGTCTGCCCGCCGCTGTCGGCCTGGCGCTTGCACCAGGCTTGGCCTGAGGCCAGCTTTCAGATGGTGGAGGACGCCGGCCACGCGGCTTTCGAGCCCGGCATTGCCGCCGCACTGGTGGCCGCCACCGACCGCTTCAAGCGCACCGGCGCCTTGTAAGCCGCGGGCTTAGACCAGCGGCAGCAGGTAGCGCCGCTCCCACGCGCTGATCTCGTTCAAATAACTGTCGTGCTCCAGCGCCTTGACGGCGCAAAAGCCGGTGACAAAGGTGTCACCAGGGGCTCGGTGGCTTCTAGGTGCGCGTCCATCCCGGCCAAGCCTGCGGCCAGTGAGGCAGCGATGGCCAGGTAGGGGTTGGCATCAGCGCCGGCGATGCGGTTCTCCACCCGGCGCGCCGCTGGGGGGCTGTCGGGCACGCGCAGGCCGGTGGTGCGGTTGTCGTAGCCCCACTGCAGGTTCACCGGCGCCTGGCTACCGCTCACATAGCGGCGAAACGAATTGACAAAGGGCGCCCACAGCAACAGCAGGTCGGGCCCATGGGTTTGCAGGCCGGCCATGAACTGACGCAGCGCGGGCGCCTCGCTACCGTCGTCTTGGCTGAAAACGTTGCGGCCATTGGCGTCGAGCAGGCTCTGGTGCAGGTGCATGGAGCTGCCGGCCGCGCCGGCGATGGGCTTGGCCATGAACACCGCGTTCAAGCCGTGCTTGAGGGCGATTTCCTTGGCGGCGTACTTGAACAAAAAGGCCTGGTCGGCCACCGCCAGTGCGTCGCCATGCAGCAGGTTGATCTCGAACTGGCTGGGGCCGACCTCGTGCAGCCAGGTGTCGGCGCGTATGCCCAGCGTGGCCAGCGCGGCCGCAAACTCATCCCAGAAGGGTGCGAAAGCGTTGCGTAGGTTCAGGCTGAAGGCAGATTGCCCCACTTCGGGGCGGCCATGTCGCGGTTGCGGCGCCTGCAGCGGCTGGGAGGGGTCGGCGTTGGCCGCCGTCAGGTAAAACTCGATTTCGGGCGCTACCACCGGGGTCAGGCCCTGAGCCGTGTAGCGGGCCAGCACCGCCTTGAGCAGGCTGCGCGGGGCAAACAGGCAGGGCGTGCCGTCCAGCTCAACGCAGTCATGGATCACCACAGTGCGTGGCTGGCTGGCCCAGGGGCTCAAGCGCAGGGTGGCCAGATCCGGCACCAACTGCACATCGGGGTCGGCGTCGGGGAAAACCGGGTCGTAGGAGTAGTCGCCGGTCACCGCCTGCATCGGGATCGCCTGGCAGATGCGTAGCGCCTGCCCGGCAGCAAAGGCGGCGGCTGGCATCAGCTTGCCACGCGGGTAGCCGGATATGTCGGGGAAAACGCACTCGACCTGCTGCACGCCATGCTGTTGGAAGTAGGCTTGGAGCTCGTGTGCAGTGGGGTGGAGCATGGGGTGAGCGGGATAAGCCCAGAGGCTGGGCGGTGCCCGGAATTTTAGGTCAAATCGTGCCCCAGCCCTTGTAATAAAACAATAGTTAGCTATGAATTGCGTAGCAATTTTTGACTACTCCGCTGGACGGATCTGCCCAGCTTCGCGTAAACCCGCATGGTCAGACCAAGCCCCTGCCCCTAAGCTGATTGGCCCAAAGCCCACCAACTCAGCCGGGCTCAGCCTCGAGACCCCAAGCCATGACCGCAGCCCCTTCCAGCCCCGACCTGCCCTTGAAACAGCGCCTGAAGAACGGTCACGTGCCGGTTGGCACCATGGTGTTCGAGTTTTTTGTGCCTGGCATGGCGCAGATGACCCGCGCCGTCGGTGCGGATTTTTTGATGTATGACACCGAGCACAGTGGCGTTGACATCGAGGCCATCAAGGCCCAGTGCGCCGCATGCAACGGCACCGGCGTGGTGCCGCTGGTGCGGGTGCCGGGCTTTCATTACCATTTTGTGGCGCGAGCGTTGGACGCCGGTGCCCACGGCATCATGATGCCGATGGTGGCTGACGCCGAGCAGGCGCGTGCCCTGGTGTCCTGGTCACGCTACCCGCCGCTGGGTCGGCGTGGCGCTGCCTTTGGCGTGGCGCACGACGGCTACCTGCCGGGCCCGTCGCTACCATGGCCTGGGCTTTCGCATGTTTGCCTACGGCTTGGATTCCCAACTTTTCCAGCGCGCCCTGGCCGCCGGAATCGGCGCCGTGCGGGCTCTGGCGTGACCCCAAAATGCCTGAGTCGGAGTACCCACCCATTCGCTTGCTGGACCGAAGAGTGTTTTGTTGCTATGGCGCGTCGGGGTTTGCTGGACAACGCGCCTAGGCGGGATAGCAAGCTAGGGGCGCCAGCGGCGGATCAACGCTGCGATGACGCCCACTGCGCCGGCGCCTTTGCGCAGGTTACTGACCGACAGGTAGAAGTTTTGTGACATCGCAGGAGCCACGATGGTGCAGGCGCTCAAGCTGCCCTGCGCCAGGTCGTCCTGCACCGATTCACTCAGCGCCACCGTGTAACCCCAGCCGGCGCACACCATTTTTTTGATGAGGTGCACCGAGTGAACCTCCATGATGATGTTGAGCGACCAGGCACCCCCCTTGGCGGCGGCCTCCAGCCAAACGCGTGCGCCATTGGGCATGGGTGAAACGATCAAGGGCAGCGGCACCAACTTTTTAAAGTCCACGCTGGGCGCGGCGGTCAAGGCATCGCCTGGCGGCCCGACCAGCAGCAGCGGTGAGGCAAACAGGACTTCCGTCTGGGGCAGCACATCCTGGCCCCAATCCGACAACACGCCCAAGTCCACCCGCCCCTCCTGGATCAGGTCCACCACCTGGCGCGTGGGCGCCTCCACCACCTGCAGCCGGATCAGCGGGTATTCGAACCTCAAGGCGCTGTACAGGTGCTGCAGCAGCGGCCAGGAGATCGACGCCTGGACCGCCAAGCGGACGACGCCCTGGGGTTGGGCCAGCTCGCCACCGATCACCTGCGCTAGCTGATCGGCGTCGCGCAACAGCGATTCGGCATGGCGGACCAGCACCCGGCCGGCGTCGGTCAGGGTAGCGCCGCGCCCGTGCCGGTCAAACAGGCGATGCCCCAACTGCAGTTCCAGCTGAAAAATCCGCTTGCTGATCGCAGATTGGGTGACATCCGAGACCTGCGCCGCACGGGAAAAGCTGCCGGTGTTTGCCACGGCTAAAAAAAGTTTGAGCTGGTCCAGCGACATCTGATTCTTCCAATTCTATTTGGGAATAGCTGTATTGTCTTTATTCCGTATTGTCTTCGGAGGTCGCGCGTCGAATAATGCAGGCTCTGTTCAACTGCTCTGTTCTGTGTGAAAAAACCGCTCAATGTCCTGGTGCTGATGTCCGACGAGCACAACCCCAAGTTCTTGGGCTGTGCCGGCCATCCGTTCATCCAGACCCCGAACCTCGACCGCCTGGCCAGCCGCGGCACCCGTTTCAGCCAGGCCTA
>RFWA01000216.1 GCA_009922295.1 Betaproteobacteria bacterium | reverse complement strand
GATGACACCGAGGTGGCCCGAATGGACGCGATCCCGGCGCTGGGGCAGGATACCGACGCCATCCTGGGTGAGCTGGGGTGGGACAGTGCGGCGGTGGCCCGCTTGCGTGCACAGGGTGCGGTGTGAACCGTCACTGGTTTACACAAGCAATTTCCGCAAAACCAATCTGTGAATCGCGATATCCGACGACTGCCGCGCTATCCTTGCAGCATCGAACTGATGTGCATAAGGCCTAACCGATCTGCAAATGACGCTGGGATTCATGCCAGCGCAGAAACCGTCGCTCGCACCCATTGACGAGCAGGTACAAGGCATAGCCCAGCAGACTGAGCACTGCAACCACCGCAATCACTATGGCGGCATCATTGTTCTCCTGCCCCATGGCCAGCAGCACTCCCAGACCGAGTTTGGCACCTAACAATTCGCCAATCACGATGGCGGTGATAGCCTGCGTGGCGCCAATACGCATGCCTGCAAGTATGGCAGGCAGTGCATAGGGCAACTCCACCTGCTTGAAGCGTGCGGCGGGGGACAGTCTGATCACCTGACAAAGGTCCCATACCGACTTAGGAATAGCGCGGATTCCGGAAAGGGTGGATGCCATCACCGGCAGGAAAACTACCACTGCGACCAGCACCACCTTGGAGCTGAGGCCAAACCCGAGCCACAACACTAACAACGGGGCCAGCGCAATCTTCGGGGCGGTCTGGATCAGCACGATCAATGGTGAAATCAGGCGCTCGGCCAGTGGCATATGGGCAAACCACGAGCTGGTCAGGGCGCCGACCAGAGAGCCCAAAGCGAACCCCAGCACCAGTTCCGAGGTGCTGACAGCCAGGTGTGACAGCAGATCAGCATTTCGCGCCAGAAAAACCACGCGGTCCAGCACCGCATCTGGCGCCGGCAACAGGTAGGCGGGCAGCTTGAGCAGCAGCACGGCCAGCCACCACAGTGCGATAAACGCTCCAGTGGACAGGATAGCGGTCAGAAGAGGGTGGCGCATGAAGCTAAAACTAATCCGACCGTCAGGCGATGGCGCCGGGCTGCACCACCAGGTCTTCGGCGCGAACGCGCTTCGGAATCACCTTGTACTCGACCAGCAGATCAATACTTTTTTGCCAGGTGGCCATGTCCGCCGCACCGAGTCCCTTGACCTTGGTCACGCTGCTCTGCCAGACGAACGGAATGAAGGTTTCCTTGAACGAACGCACCAGCAGGGCTTCCTGGCCTTTCCAGGTGGGGGTGAATTTCTCAATCGATATGTTGATGGCTTCTTCCCCATTACCGTTGATGACCCAGGTCAGTGCCTCGGTCAGTGCTGTGGCAACGCTCTTGGCCACCTGGGGCTTTTGCTTGAGAAACTGGTCGCTCGTGACCAGCACATTGCCAAAAGAAGGCAGGAAATCGTTCGATGAAATCATGCCTACCTTTACGCCATCGGCCTCCAGGTTATAGCGGCGCAGCTCGGAAAAGACGATGGCATCCACTTGGTCGGCCTGCAGGGCCTGAACAATGGCGCCGGTGGCGATCACATCCAGTTTGACGTCGTTGATGGTCAGGCCCACCTGCTTCAGTCCTACCTGCAGCTGCAGGTAGTTGGGGCTGCCGATGCTGGTCACCGCCACGCGTTTGCCCTTGAGGTCGGCGAAGGTTTTGATGCCCGACGATTGCTTGAACAGGGTTGCGCCAATGCTGCGCTGATAGGTGGTGTGGATCACCTTGACGGGAATGTCGCTAGCACGTGCGGCAATGATGGCGTCGGCATTAGGGTAGCCAAATTCGATGTTGCCTGCAGCCACGTTCTTGGCGATTTCCGAGGCGTTAGCATAAAGAAACTTGGCATCGATGCCATGTTTCTTAAAGATGCCTTTTTCCAGCGCCACATACAGCGGTGCATAAAACGGCACGGCCGCGCCATCAATCTGGATGTTGACGGTGGTGAGCGGTTGCGCGAAAGACAGTGAAGGCAGGGCAGCGAGGGCGGTTCCGGCTTGGATGAAGAGACGACGGTCCATGATTTCTCCAGTGAAAGTTAAAGAAAATTAAGAGGGGTTGAGGGGCAAGGGAACACCTGGGGACACAAGCGCCGTCTCTGCGGGAGACGGCGCGTTTTGATGAGACTTGGTCAGGGCGCGAAGCACCTGTACCCCGGCGGTAGCGCCCACACGGATCAGGTTGCGCTGCGTCTGTGTGTAATCCTCCAACCAACGGTCGGTGATTCGATTGTTGTGGGCACCCAGCACGGCACCGGCAGACACGTTCAGTGATGTGCATACCGCCAGCACGGTTTCAGTTTCCATTTCCAGGCAATCAGCCCCTTTGGCAGCCCAGGCCGATGTGGTGTCCTGCCAGGCCCCGCCAGGCAGGTAAGGGCGACCCTGGCCTGCGTAATAGGAATCTGTGGTGGCAGCGATGCCTCGACGCCACGTCAGGCCTAACTGCAAGGCCGCGTCGCAGAGTTGCTCAACCACCAATGCGTCAGCCAACACGCGCTCATGGGACGCGGCGTAATGCGCAGCAGCACCTGAGCCGCGTAGGGCCTCAGTCACGACCAGCAGTTCACCCAGGGCAATATCGGGGTTGATGGCGCCCATGCCGCCAATACGAATGGCAATCTCCATGCCAAGGTTAGCCAACTCGACGATGGCGATCTCGGTGGATGGCCCGCCGATGCCGGTCGAACAGACACCAATTGGCACGCCCTCCCAGGTGCCAACGCCGAATCGGAATTCACGTATTTGTCCCACGATGCGGAAATCTGACAGAGCTTCGGCTGCCAGGTCAACCCGTGCCGGGTCACCCGGCAGCAGCACGATTCGGGGTACTTCACCCGGCCCTGCGGGAATGTGTGGCGGGCGACCGCCACGCCAGGGAAAACGCGCCGAACGCTCAGGAGTGAGGGGTTCAGTCATGGGACATTCTCCAGTGCAGTACGCGCATCTCGATGCTCTCGATGAGGAAATACATCACGATGCCGATGCCGACCGTGAGGGCCACCGCGGCAAACAATAGCGGCGCATTGAAGGTGGAGTTGGCCATGATCATCAGATAACCCAGCCCGACCTTACTCGACAACCACTCAGCCAAAATCGCCCCAACCACCGCCTGCAGGCTGCCCACACGTACACCCGCCAGAATGTCTGCGGCGGCATTGGGCAACTCAATACTCACAAAAGAGCGCCATGCCGACAACTTCAGGATACGTGCCAGATCGTGCAGGCTGGGCGCCACCGACCGCACGCCAAGCATCGTGCCGATCAACACGGGGAAGAACACCAGCGAGATCACCAGAATCACTTTGGACAGCAAGCCCAGCCCGAACCAGATCAGAAACAGAGGCGCCAGTGCAATTTTGGGGGCGGTCTGGAGGAAAAGCAACAGTCCATCCAGCCAGGCGCGAAGCTTGTCAAAATGGGCCAGCAACGCGCCACACACGATGCCCAGTGCCACACCAGACGCCAGGCCGATCAGAACGACTGAGAGGGTGGCGCCCAGGTGCGCCCAGATGTCGCCGGATTGCACCAGGGTCCAGAGTGCCTGACCGACGGACTGGGGCGTTGGCAGCAAAAATGTTGGTACCGATGCGATGGATATGTACAGCCACCACACGCCAACAATGCCAAACACGGCGATGGCGAGGTCCCGGAACCGGTGAAGGAGATTGTGGGCGGTCATCATTTGAGGTCCTGCCGCAGGTCGGCCATGAGGCGATGGAACTCCGGCAGCAGCTTGGTGGCTTCCGAGCGTGGGCGCTCAAATGGCAGGATGTAAATCCGCTTGACGACTCCCGGGCGGGCCGACATAACCACCACGCGGTCCGACAGGTAGGCCGCCTCTTCAACGCTGTGGGTGACCAGCACAATAGTCTTGCCGGTTTTGGCCCAGATGTCAGCCAACTCGTCGTTGAGCTTGTCCCTCGTGAGTAGGTCCAGCGCACCGAAAGGTTCATCCATCAACAGAATCTGAGGGTCGTACGACAGCGCCCGGGCAATGGCCACGCGCTGACGCATGCCGCCCGAGAGCTGGCTCGGTAGCGCGTCGGCAAACTGGTCCAGACCCACCAGCTTGAGCAGACGCCGGCCTTCCGTGTTTGCGGCTTCGCCCTTGATGCCGAAGGCCTCTAACGCAAAACAAATATTGGCCAACGCGCTTTTCCAGGGCAGCAGCACGGGCTCCTGGAACACAAAGCCGACCTTGTCGCGGCCATGCTGCGACCCCCAGCTGATCTCGCCCGTGGTGTGCTGCTCGAGTCCGGCAAGAATGCGCAGCAACGTCGATTTGCCGCAACCGGATGGGCCAATGATGGAGACAAACTCTCCTGCGTCGATGTCAAGATCGACCGGTGACAGGGCGTTAACGAAGCCGGTTGCAGTTGGGAAGCATTTGGTGACGCCTCGAACGGAAACCATGCTCATGGGGTGCGCTTTCTGTGAATGCGGGAAGCCAATTGCTTGATCCATTGGGCACCTTCGCCACCCTTGCAGGCCCGATCCCACAATATGACCAACATGTTGTCGTCAATGGCGTCCATCTGCGCCACGATCTGGACTACCTCTTCGCGCAAAGCCTTGCCGTCCAAATAGGTATGCATCCTGCGAGGTCGGTTCATGGCACGACGGGATTCACGCATCTGCTTCCTTGACGACTCCGATGAAGGGCGGTAATCCAGCAGCCTGACGGGTCTAGCACACTTAAATCCTCTCTCAACGCACTGTAAATACATAGCAGAAATGTTAACTAGCAACTGCTGCAGTGATAGTAGTTTTGACCATATTGTTCAACCACTGCCCAGATGACGATCTACCGCCGCCACCCGAACTCCGGGACTAGGTGGCTCAGGAACTCAAGGATACGCTGAGGCAGTATGCGGATTCAGGCCCCGACGTTAACG
>RFWA01000215.1 GCA_009922295.1 Betaproteobacteria bacterium | reverse complement strand
CGCATGAACAATATTGCGCAGCACTTTGTTACCGCCTTTCTGGCCAAGCAGCTCAAGGGCGACGCTGCCATGGACAGTTACCTGAACTTGGTGGAGAACGCGCAAGACGGCAAATGGTCGGCCGAGGCGAATGGCACGCTGAAAAGCGACCACACCTACTGGAAAGGTTTTCGCCGCAGCACAGCTGTGGGCCTGAAGCTGGAGCAGCGCAAGCCCTAATGTGCGGTCGTGCGTGGTCGGGCGCGGTCAGGGTTGCGCAGGGTCTTTTAACGCCCCCCGACCGACACCTGGCCAAACACCGACTGCGCCTCGCGCGGCAGGCAACGCCAGTAGGCCGAGGTGGCCGTCACGGTGCCGCCCAGCGCAGCGGCGGCCTGCCAGCCCCAGCGTGGCTGGTACAAAAAGGCCCGCGCCAGCGCGATCAGGTCCGCATCGCCGGCTTGCAGGATGGCCTCAGCCTGTGCGGCCTCGGTAATCATCCCAACCGCTGTGGTCACCATGCCACTGTTTTGGCGGATGGCACGGGCAAACGGCACCTGGTAGCCAGCGCCGAGCGCAATTTTTTGTTGCGGCGACACGCCACCCGATGACACGTGGATGAAGTCGCAACCCGCGGCTTTCAGGCGCTGTGCCAACTCGCTGCTCTGTGTCAGGTCCCAGCCGCCTTCAATCCAGTCTGAGGCAGAGATGCGGATGCCGAGCACGCCGTCAAATTGGCAATGGGTGACATGAACTCGTGCAGCAGGTAGCCGTGGGCGCCGTGCAGTTCGATCGCCTCGATGCCCATGGCCGCTGAGCGCTGGGCTGCGGTCACAAACGCCCTGCGGATGTTGGCCATGCCCTCAAGGCTTAGCTCGGTCGGTGGTGGCTCGCTGGGCAGTTGCGGCAGCGCCGACGGGCCAGCGGTTTGCCAACCACCCTGGGCCGGGCTAAGCAACTGCCCACCCTGCCACGGTACGGCGCTGGAGGCCTTTCGGCCGGCGTGCGCCAGCTGGATGCAGATGGGTGTGGGCGGCGCCAGACGACGCGCCCGCTGCAGGGTGTCGGCCAGCGCGGCTTCGGTACGTTCGTCCCAAAGCCCCAGGCAGGCGGGCGTGATGCGGCCTTCAGGCAGCACGGCCGTGGCCTCAATGGTGAACAGGCCGGCGCCGCTATTGAGCAGGTTGCCCCAGTGCATCAGGTGCCAGTCGGTCGCGGCGCCATCTTGAGCCGCGTATTGGCACATGGGGGCCACCACGATACGGTTGGGCAGGGTCAGGCCGCCGCGAGGCGAGGGTAGGTGCAGGGGGGAGAAAAGCAGGCTCATGCGGGGGTTTCGTTTTTAAAAGAATGTTTAAGGCGTAAGGCTTAAGACACAGCATAGCCCATCGTGACCACACAACACACGATTGTGAATGGCTCGAACTGCATTGGTGAATTGACGGGTTGAAAGTCAAGCCATATCAAATACAAAAACTTATTTTACAAGACATAAAAATATGCGCCAAATCAATGCCTATATGATATAAAAACCCTTGAAAAGTCATCTGATCAAGAGTTTGCTCGAGTCGGGTTTCCCCCTATGCAATATATTTTTATCCATAATAAGATTGACTCATTCAGGAGGTTGCGTTTATGGGTGCGAACATTGATCGAACAGTTGCCGGTCTAGTCCGAGTTGGCGTCCCGTCATGACGCTGCCTACCGTACTGCGCGGCATCACATGGGGCCACACGCGGGGCTTTTTGCCTATGGTGGCGACAGCCCAGCGTTATGCAGAGTTGCACCCGGATGTGCGTATCGTGTGGGAGCTGCGCTCACTGCAAGACTTTGCAGACCAGTCCGTAGAGATGTTGTCGCAGCGTTATGACTTGCTGGTGGTAGACCATCCATCGAGTGGCGAGGCCGCGACTCGCGGCCTGTTTGTTCCCCTCGACGAGCACTTGAGCGCAGATTTTCTGGCCGATCAAGCCACTAATAGTGTGGGAGCGTCGCACATCAGCTACGCCATGGGCGGGCATCAATGGACCTTGGCCACCGACGCCGCTACCCCTGTCTCTGCAGCGCGTCTGGATGTGCTTGCGCGCCATGGGTGCGGCGTACCGCACACCTGGGACGAACTGATGGACCTCGCCCGAGGCGGGTTAGTGGCGCTTGCCGGCTTGAAAATTGACTCCCTCATGCAATGGTACGCGCTCTGCATCAATGAGGGTCAGGAGCCATTTCTGCATGGGGATCGCATCGTAGAGCAGGAGGTGGGTGCACGCGCGTTGTTGGCGCTCAAGGCCCTGACAGACGCATGCGGCCCTGCTTGCTTGACGCGCAATCCGATTGCCACCTACGAGCTCCTGACCAGTACCGACCGATTTGGCTACAGCCCGTTTGCTTATGGCTATTCCAATTACGCTCGTGCCTCCTATGTGGCGCAGCCCCTGAAATTCGGGGGCCTGGTCAGCCGTAACGGCAAGACCTTGACATCTACCCTGGGGGGCGCGGGTTTGGCCATCTCTGCCCGCTGCCAGGCATTGCCGCAGGCAGTGGACTACGCGCGCTTTGTGGCCAGCGCCGAAACCCAGCGGGGCCTGTACACCGCACAGGGCGGTCAACCCGGGCATCGACAGGCCTGGCTGGATGCTGAAAACAACCGCATCACGGACAATTTTTTTGTAGACACACTGACAACCCTTGACGACGCTTATCTACGGCCCCGCTACGCTGGGTACATTGAGTTTCAGGAGCGTGCGCCCGAGGTAATCTCCCAGTTTCTGCATGGCAATCGCACGGTGGCTGAGACGCTGGCTGAGTTGAATCGACTCGATGGCCATTACCGTGCGGGGCGCATTGATGAGCGCCATCGGCTAGTGTCTGGAGCCACACCATGAGCGACGCACTGCCCCTGCATGGGTTGCTTGTGCTGGATTTCAGCCAGTTTCTCGCTGGCCCAAGTGCCGCACTGCGTTTTGCCGACATGGGTGCCACAGTCATCAAAGTGGAGCGACCGGTGGACGGTGATCTGTGCAGGCAGCTCTACATCTCTGACCTTGAAATTGATGGTGACAGCACACTGTTTCACACCATCAATCGCAACAAGCGATCCTACGCGGCAGACCTGAAAGACCCCGCTGATTTGGATAAAGTGCGCCAACTCATCGCCCGTGCCGATGTCATGATCGAAAATTTTCGCCCTGGTGTGATGGAGCGGATAGGGCTCGATTACGAGGCCGTACGACAAATCAATCCGCGGCTGGTCTACGGCAGCGTTACGGGCTATGGCCGTATTGGCCCATGGGTCGAGTTGCCTGGCCAGGACCTGTTGGCGCAAAGTCGCAGTGGCTTGGTTTGGCTGACCGGTGACGCCTCTCAAGGCCCGGTGCCCATCGGGCTTGCGCTGGCAGATATCTTGACAGGCGCCCATCTGGTACAAGGCCTGCTAGCCTGTCTGGTCCGCCGGTCCGTAAGCGGCAAAGGTGGCCGTGTGGAGGTCAGCTTGTTGGAGTCTGCGCTCGATTTCCAATTTGAAGTGCTGACCACACACCTGAATGACGGCGGTAAGTTGCCACAACGATCAGACGTGAATGGTGCCCATGCCTATCTGGGCGCGCCCTATGGCATTTATGCCACGCTTGATGGCCATCTGGCATTGGCAATGGGGCGTCTTGATAAGCTTGCGGGGGCATTGGACTGCCCGGCCTTGACGCCGTATTTCGCACAAGACCGTTGGTTTGCGGACCGCGACGTCATCAAGAGAATTCTGGCTGACCATTTGGTGCATCAACCTACGCAGTACTGGATGGACCGACTGGTCCCGGTTGACTATTGGTGCGCACCGGTCATGACTTGGCCTGAACTACTGGCGCATGAGGGCTTCAAAGTGCTTGACATGCTGCAAGACGTTGTACGTGCCAATGGCGCTAGTGTGCGAACCACGCGATGCCCGATCCGGATCGATGGCGCCCGGTCTGAATCAGTGCTGGGCTCACCCAAGGTCGGCGAGCACAACGACTGGGTTGAGCGCACCTATCTGCAACCGAACTGAACCTAATTTATGGAAAAGATGGATCCGCAAAAAACGCCAAAGGAGCGCCATCAGGACATTCGTATCTGGAATGCTGAGGACTGGTATTGGGAAGACATCGTACCGGGTACCCAGATCCGCTCCATCAGTCGCACTCTCAGCGAGGGAGAAAGCATGCAGTTCAATGCACTCGTGTTGGATATGCACCCCTATGTGGCGGACGAACCTTTTGCGCGTGAACAGGGTATTTTTGGACGCCGGCTGGTTGCCGGTGCCATGGTGTTTAGCGTGGGACTGGGTTTGGTGGCGACAAATTGCCGCAATGCCTTCAGCTATGGCTATGACCGGCTCAGGTTTATTGGACCTGTTTTTATTGGCGATACGCTTTACACCATCAAGACCGATCTTGCCAAAGGTCCGAAAAACGAGCAGATGGGCCTGTGCCGTTCAAGCTACGAGGTGTTCAAGAACGATGGTGAGCTGGTCTTGTATTGCGAGCACCTCCAGACTGTCAAATACCGCTCACCCCCAAAGCCTTTTCAGCCGAACCGTGTTTGAAAGCAATCCAGATTTTCCCCACCAACCAGGAGTCAGTCAGATGAAAAAGCAAGCCCCTAGGAATATGCTGCGCGCAGGCGCTACGGCGATTGCCGCACTGATGCTCAGCGCCATGGCGAACACCGCCGTGGCGCAGGAGTTCAAGCTGCGTTTTGCCACATCGGTGGCAAGTACGCAGGAGGCCTCCTACAAAGAGATGGAGGCCTTCGCCAAGCGGGTGAAGGAGCGGTCAAAAGGCCGGATGGAGCTCCAGCTCTTTCCGGGCGAGCAGTTGGGGGCACAGAAGAAGGTCAATGAGATGATCAGCTCAGGCGCCAACATCATGAATATGACCGACTATGGGCAGATGGGC
>RFWA01000214.1 GCA_009922295.1 Betaproteobacteria bacterium | reverse complement strand
CCGCAATGCGATCAAGATGTTCCTGGTAAGCGAGCACGACCGCCGCGGGCTCACCCATAAGGCGCACTTCGCCATGGTCAAGCCAGAGGGCCTGGGTGCACATCGACTCAATTTGGTAGGCCGAGTGCGAGCAAAACAGGATGGTGGTGCCTCGCTCGCGCATGGCCATGATGCGATCAAATGACTTGCGAGCAAACTCGGCGTCGCCCACAGACAAAGCTTCATCCACTACAAGTATTTCCGGATCGACGCTGGTTGCTAGCGAAAACGCCAGGCGGACGAACATGCCGCTGGAGTAGGTTTTGACAGGTTGGTCAATGAATTCACGGATCCCTGAGAAGTCGATGATGGCTTCCATACGGGATTGGATGTCAGCATAGGACAAGCCGGACAAGGGGCCGTTGAGCTCGATGTTTTCGCGGCCCGTGAAATCTGGATTAAAGCCCGCGCCCAACTCCAGCAGGGCTGTCAGGCGACCTTTTACCCGGAGTGTGCCAACAGTGGGATGCAGGGTGCCGCTGATGATCTGGAGCAAGGTAGACTTGCCGGCACCGTTGTGCCCGACCAGGCCCAGCACCTCACCCCGCTTCACGCCAAAGGTGGCGGGCCGCAGGGCCCAGAATTGTTCGCCATCGGCCGCAGGCTGGTTGGCCAGTGCGCGCCACATTGCACGAAACGCCCCTACCTGTCGTGGGTAGGACTTGCCCACACCGCTGAGTGAAATAATGTCGTCAATAGAAGAAGTTTCCAGCAGCACAGCCTATGATAACGCACTGGTTCTTGGCATGAGGCAATCGGCAGACCCAGTTGTTGCGCGATGCGTCTGACGAGCTCAGTCAGCGCGACGGCCGCGTTATCATGCGTTGAAATAAAGTTAATGACATGACTCGACATAGACCTTTAGCGCCTTCATTGAGCCACGATGGAATCTGATTTGATACCGTATAGCGCGGTGCAGCGGATGCCGGCGCGATCGGTGTTGGTTTTGGCGCCTCACCCGGATGACGAGGTGTTTGGCTGCGCTGGCGCGATTGTCAGTCACGTCCACGCAGGCACACCTGTGAAGGTCGTGATTCTGACTGACGGTGCGGGCTACGGTGACTCGGACACCCGTCAGAAGGAGAGCTTGGCAGCGGCCGAAGTTCTGGGCTATGGCACGCCTGATTTCTGGCTTTTACCTGACCGGGGGCTGGTTTGCGATGATGCGTTGAGATTGCGAGTGATATCGGCAATCGAGTCCGCTGGGGCTGACCTGGTCTATGCGCCTTCGCCTCATGAAGTGCATCCCGATCACATCCAGACCGCGCAGCTGGCCATCGCCGCGGTGAGTCAATGCGGCCCCACCGTACGCTTGGCTTTTTATGAAGTTGGAGCGCCTTTGCGGCCCAACCTGCTGCTCGACATCACTGGCGTCCAGGCCGCCAAGGCGACAGCGATGCAGTGTTTTACTTCGCAGCTGGCCCACCAGGATTACGCCTCGCAGGTGACCGCGCTAAATACCTACCGCACCTACACCCTGCCAAAGACCGTGCTGGCGGCTGAGGGGTACTGGGTGGTGTCCTCATCGGATATGGACTACTCGCCTCCCCTTTGGCGAATGGTATCGGCAAGCGCAGCGGTGCCGCCTGAGACTCGGCTAGCGTTAGCTGTTAAGCCAGACCGCCCTGCCCGCGTGGCCATCTTGCTGTGCACGCTGCATGGGCATTTATATCTCGAGGAGCAGTTAGCCTCCATTGAGGCGCAAACGGATGTTGACTGGACCATTTGGATTTCTGATGATGGCTCGGACTACCGCACCCATGAGATTCTGGATCGTTACCGTCAGCGACTGACAAGCCTTCAGCTGATGGTCCAGCCCGGTCCGGCCAATGGCTTTGCCTCAAATTTCCTGGCGCTGGTCTGCAACACGGACATTGAGGCCGACTACTTTGCCTATTCGGATCAGGATGACATCTGGAACCCCGATAAATTGTCAAGGGCAGTGCAGTCCCTGTCAAGCCTTGACGCCGCACCGGCCCTTTACTGCAGCAGAACTTTGCTGGTGGATCAGGCCAATCGTCCGTTAGGGCTGTCCCGGGATTTTCCCCGGCCACCCAGTTTTCGGAATGCCTTAGTCCAGAACATGTGCAGCGGCAACACACTTGTCTTTAACCAGGCCGCACGCGCTTTGCTGGTCAAAGCGGGCTCGCAGGTGAAGGTGCCGGCCCATGACTGGTGGACCTATCTGCTGGTGACCGGCTGTGGAGGGCAGGTGATTTACGACCGGAATCCGACAGTGCGGTATCGACAGCATGAGGGAAACCTGATTGGCGCGACACGGAGTTGGCGGGGTACGGTACTCAGGCTGCAGCAGGTGGTCGGCGCGCGGTTCAGTAACTGGAACCGTATGAACCTGCAGGCTTTGCGATCGATGCGCGAGCACCTAAGCTCTGAACACCAGGTCGTCTATGATGCCTACTTGCATTGTCATGACCCTAGCCCGGTGGCCAGACTGATGAGCCTGTACAGGGCCAAGGTTTATCGCCAAACTGCGCGTGGCGACCTGGCTCTGTTCATAGCAGCTTTTCTAAATAAATTATGAGCCCTGCCGGGACTTGGCGCTGCGGGGGCAATGGATGAAGACGACGCCCACGGTGTCGGTGGTTATACCGCTGTACAACCATGCCCTTTACATCGAGGCGACAGTCAACAGTGTGCTGAACCAGACGGTTGCGGCCCATGAAATCATAGTGATTGATGACGGTTCATCCGACCAGTCAGCAGACATCATGCGCAGGCTTTGTCTGAGACATCCACAGATTATTTTCTGGTCATGGCCGAATCAGGGCGCGCACCACACGCTGAATTCAGGGGTTTTTAGGGCGTCCGGTGAATTTGTCAGCGTGCTGAACTCGGACGACCTCTATGCCCCGGACAGGCTGGCGGCCTGTCTGGCGGCGGTTGCACATGGTGATGCGGTTGATGTGGTGGCATCTGTGACGTCATTTATTGACGCCAGTGGAGAGGCGATAGTCAACCCTTGGTACGACCATGCATTGGCTTTCTACCGGGATGCCAAAGATTTGCCAATCGCATTGTTGCATGCCAATTTTCTGGTCAGCACTTCCAATTTCTTTGTCCGGCGCACCATTTTTGAGGCCCTGGGGGGCTTTGCCCCATTGCGCTACGCCCATGACCTGGACTTTGCCCTGCGACTGGTATTGGCCCGTAAGAATTTTGTTTTTGTTGATCGGCCACTTCTGGCTTATCGGCTGCACGGCTCTAATACGATCTCGGAAAACAAGGAGAAGGAGGACTTGGAGCGGGCGGTTGTTTTTGCACTGTTCCTTCATCGGCTGTGGCACAGCTCCGATGGCAGCAAGCCTTGGTTGAAAAAATACGTGGAAATTTTTGGGCAGCAAGACATTCTCGCGATGGTGCAGGAAGCCCTTGGTTTGCTTGACAGCCCGGATTCGCGGGACGGCCTGAGTCAAGATAGCGCTTTGCCAACAGCGATGCGTGGTTTTTTGGACCGACTGGGCTTGGATTGGGTCAGACGCAGCAGTAACGATCAACTGGCAGCGCAATTTGTTGCGGCGCGCAAGACTTTTCAGCGACGGGACGTGCGGTCTAAGCAGCTTGCCAAATTGGAATTTGACGTGGATTGGCTCACCGGACAACGGGATGCATGGATGCAATCTGCCAAGGCTGGCGAGGAGGAAATTGCCAAGCTTTCCGTCACGACCACAGAGCTTCGTGCCGGTAACGACTGGCTGCTGACCCAAAAGAGTGAATGGGAACGGGTTGCCGCAGAACGGGAAGCTCAGATCAGCGCGATGACGACGGTGCTGACCGAGGCGCGCCAGGGCAATGACTGGCTGCTGACCCAAAAGAGTGAATGGGAGCGGGTTGCCGCAGAACAGGAAGCTCAGATCAGCGCGATGACGGCGGTGCTGGCCGAGGCGCGCCAGGGCAATGACTGGCTGCTTTCGCAAAGAGATGCGTGGGAGCAGGCCGCTGGGGCAACCCGTCTTGATCTCCTCAATTGCGAGTCAGTCTTGAAATCCTTGGCTGACAAACGCCTTTTCAAATTACTGGTGCGTGTGCGGCTGTTGGCACTCGATTACACGTTTAAGACGACGGGTCTCGCCGAACGCAGGGAAGGATCATCAACTTGAAAGTCGACTGGCAATTGCTGGCGGTGGTAGCTGCATGTACGGCTTCGGCAGCCTCGCTCGTGCTGTTGACGCGGCATGCGGAGCGCGCTCAGTCCAATTGGCCCGTAGAGCGTCTCGCCGCTGGAGGCGTGCCGGAGACGAGGACAGGGGCAGGAAGCTGGTTGTTGCAGGTAACGCCGACGGGCATGTCGCTGGCTTTGCCGGATTGCGAGGCGGGCACCAAACAGGATAAATTCTTTTTGCATGTGTACCCCAAGGGGGTCGCTGCCAGCCTTGACAAAGGCTACGTCAACATGGACTTTGACTTGCAACAGGAAAAGGGGACACGCAGGCGGATCAATGGCGTGGAGTTGTGTGTTTATGACAAGGTTTTTGGCGAAATTCCAAGCAGTGAAGTCCACCTTGGTCAATTCACCTTGCCGGATGGCAGGTGCTGTAGGGTGACGTGGTCACGGGTCTTCATTTTTGACTCTCGTCTGAAGCAGCCATGAACTTGCCGGAAACACAACCAGCGCCTGCGGGAACTTTTCCCGCATCGTCACAGGACAGAATGTACGGCCTGGACCTCTGTCGGACTGTGGCTGTTTTGATGGTCGTTTGCGGGCATATGCTTCAGCATTCACAGCCAAATTCGTGGCTTGCGTCCATGGGATTCGTGGGCTTGTTTGGTGTTGACCTTTTCTTCTGCCTGAGCGGCTTTTTGATAGGCAAGATTTTGCTCAAAGAATCGAGCAGGTGGCCCATCGAAAGGCAAGCGGGCTTGT
>RFWA01000213.1 GCA_009922295.1 Betaproteobacteria bacterium | reverse complement strand
CTAGCCGCGCCGGGCAAACTGGCTGCGCACCCGGGCCAGCACATCGACCTCGAGCTGCAGCAGCACGTTGATCAGGTCGATCGGCACCCAGTTTTCCCGGATCAGGCCCTGTTCGGCGCTGTAAAAGTCCATCACCCGCATGGTGATTGGGCGCCCGGTGGGTGGCAAGCCCAGCCAGCCACCACCCTGGTGCATCATGTGCCGGCTCGGCCAGCCGCCAGTGGCCGAGAAACGGCCGTCGCCAATGCGCACGTAGTGGCTGCCCCCGTGCTGGCCCATGCCCACGGGCTGGGGCAGCTTGGGGTCGCGCGGGAAGGCGGTGCGAAAAGGCAGCTGGTGCACATCGACAAAGCCATCGAGCCCGCGCGAGGTGCCAATGCCGCTGGGGCCAAACCACATCATGTGCGGGTGCCAAAAATCACGCTGCGGCATCGCCAGCAGGCCGTCGCGCCCCAGTTTGAGCGTGTCGTCATACGTGCCCAGCGAACCCTGCATGGCCAGCGTCAACGCCAGGCTGGCTGCAGATTGCGCCGGGTCCTGGGCGGTCAGCACCAGGCCGTCACCCGCCAAGGGACCGGGCCACATGCCCTCAAAACCCGGGCTGGGCGGCAGCGGCCAGAAGCCCATCTGCCGAACCGCGTCCAGCACATCGAGCAGCACCGTGCTTTGCACAATGCGGCCGTCGACCATCTGGTGAAACTCGCCATAACGCAAATACAACAGCTGCCCGGTGGCCGGCAGGCCAAGCCAGTCGCGCTGAAACCGGCCGCACAGGTGGCCAACAGCACCCACATAATCGCGCCCCTGGTAGTGCCCGCCAAGCAGCAGGCTGTCGCGCCGCTCCAGATCCGGGAAGGCCTGCAGCAGTGGTTGCCAAAACACAGCCCCGATGGCTTGTACGCCCTGCGCTTCGTTCCAGGGGTGCGAACCGCGCCACTGGGCGTCGGGGTGGTAAGCCTGCGCCAACTGACGCTCGACCGTGGCTGGCGTCGCTTGCGCCAAGGTGCTCATCAGGCTGTGGACTGCCCGTTTGTTGGCGAGATTCAAGGCGTCGGTGATCATGGCTTGGGGCTCCCGAATAAAGGTGTGTCGGCCGCAGCCTAAGCCGCTGGCCATAGGGCGCCACTATAGCAAGCCGCTTTGCATACGCATGCAGTTCATGCCATGCCAATGGCAACGGAAACCACTGCCGACCGTCACACTGGCCAGACCACCCCGTTGTCGTTCAGGATGGCGTCCAGTGGCAGGTCATGGGCTTCAGGCTCAAAATCGGGCACATAAGCGTTGGCGAATCCCAGGCCAACGGTGAAGGGCCTAGGCACCAGGGTGGCCAGCATGCGGTCGTAAAAGCCGCCGCCGTAGCCCAGCCGGTAGCCGCCCGGCGCGTAGCCGACGCAGGCCACAAACAGCAGGGTGGGCACGATCACCTCGGTGTCCTTAGGCTTAGGGATGCCGTAGGCGTCCTCCTCCATCGGGCAGCCCGGGTACCAGGCATGAAAGCGCATGGTCTTGTGGACCTTGTCGACCACCGGCAAGCCGATGCGGCGCGGTTGCGGTTGCTCGATCAACTCGCCGTCTTCTTTCCAGCGGTGCAGCGCCGGCAGGGGATCGAACTCGCCTTTGATGGGCCAGTAGGCGCCGATCACCGTGTCCGGACGACCCACCAGCCAGATGCGCATGGCGCGTTGTAACAAGTCAGATCGCTGTAGGCGGTCTGGCAGGCTCAAACGTTGTTCAATCAAAAGCTTGCGCAGTGCTTTTTTGTCCAACGCCTTGTCATGACCAGAGTTATCCATAATCCCACCATGCAGTTACCCACCATTTTGACATTGATCGCGCTGCTGACCGGCTCGCTGGGCTCCTTGGCCAGCGCGGCACAGACACAAAGCAAGACCCAGGTCAAGGCAAGTACGGACGATGCCATCGTCGAAATGAGCCAGGCCTTCAAACAGGGGGACCGAAAGCGCTTGACTGCGCTGCTGCCCCAGGCGCGCGGCCATGCCCTGGAACCCTGGGCCGCGTACTGGGAACTGCGGGCCCGCCTGGACGTGGCCTCGGCCAGCGAGGTGCAGGGTTTTTTCAGCCGTTTTGCGGGCACCTACCAAGAAGACCGCCTGCGCAACGACTGGCTGCTGGTGCTGGGCCAGCGTCGTGACTGGGCCGGCTTTGCCGCAGAGTTGCCGCATTACCGCATGAACGACGACCGTGAAGTGCGTTGTTATGCCTTGGGCCTTGACACCACCCGCCCGGTGGATGAAGTGGCACCAGACGTCAAGCGGCAGTGGTACGCCCAGAAAGAAGCTGACGACGGCTGCACCCAGACCGCAGGCCAACTGTACGCCGCCAAAAAGCTCACCGACAGCGACGTCTGGCGCAAAGCCAGGCTGGCCATGGAGAACAACCGGCCCCGCGCGGCCAGGCAAGCGGCGGAGATCATTTCTGCAGAAGCCGGCAAACCCCTGGATGACATCAGCAATAGCCCGGGGCGCTTTTTAGCCAAGCGGGTCGGCGCCATCGGCCGCAATGCCAAGGAATGGGTGGTGCTGGCCCTCATCCGGCTCGCCTCCACCGAGCCGGAAGCAGCGGCCAGCCTGCTTGAGAACCATTGGAGTGTGCACCTGATGCCGGAGCAACGCTCCTGGGCCTGGGGCGTCATTGGCAAGCAATCGGCACAAAAATTGTCCGATACGGCCAACGAGCACTTTGCCAAGGCGCGTGACAGTGAGCTCAGTGACGAACACCTGGGCTGGAAAGTGCGCGCCGCCATGCGCTTTGCCCGCTGGAAAGACGTGCTTGCGGCCACCCTCGCCATGAGCCCAGAGGCGCGCCAGGAGCCGACCTGGGTCTACTGGCGCGCCCGCGCCCTGCTGCAGTTGGCGAAAACCGAGGCCGACCGCGCCGAGGCCACCCGCCTGTTTGAAAGCATCGCGGGGGTGCGCGGCTTTTACGAGCAACTCGCGCTCGACGAGTTGGGCCAGCGCGTGACGGCCCCACCTCGACCCGACGCCCTGACCGAGCAGGAGAAAGATGCTGCCAGGCAGAACCCGGGGCTGCAACGCGGTCTGTACGCGATCCAGATCGGCCTGCGCAGCGACGGCGTGCGCGAGTGGAACTACAGCGCCAATTTGCACCAACGCGGCGGCATGAGCGACCGCGAACTGCTGGCCGCAGCTGACCTGGCCTGTAGCCGTGAGGTCTGGGACCGCTGCATCAACACCAGCGAGCGGACCAAGACCGTCTTCGATTTCCAGCAGCGCTTTCCCATGCCCTTCAAGGATGCTGTGCTGGCACGCGCCAAGCAGATCGGGCTGGACCCGGCTTATGTGTATGGCCTGATCCGGCAGGAAAGCCGTTTCGTGATGGACGCCCAGTCCAGCGTGGGCGCCGCCGGCCTGATGCAGGTGATGCCGCCCACCGCACGCTGGACCGCCAAAAAAATCGGCCTGACCGATTTCAAACCCCACCAGATCACCGACCGCGACACCAATATTGCCATTGGCACCGGCTACCTCAAGCTGGTGCTGGACGACTTTACCGGCTCCATGCCCATGGCCGCCGCCGCCTACAACGCGGGGCCGAGCCGGCCGCGCAGTTGGCGCGGCACAAGCGGCGGCCCCACGCTAGAGGCCGCCATCTGGGCCGAAAATATCCCGTTTGCAGAAACGCGCGACTACGTCAAAAAAGTGCTCTCCAACACCACCAATTACGCGGCCCTGATCACCGGCCAGCCGCAATCACTCAAGAGCCGGCTCGGCCTGGTCGGCCCGCGCGGCGCCGGCGCGCCCGAGGTCGCCACCGACCTGCCCTGACCCTCCAGCTAACCCGAGCGAATACCACAGGACTAACCATGCTCAAGCTCTACATCGGCAACAAGAATTACTCCTCCTGGTCGATGCGGCCCTGGGTGCTGCTCAAGCAGGCCGGCATCCCGTTTGAAGAAGTGATGGTGCGCTTTGACTCTTTCGCGCCCGGCTCAACTTTCCGCCACACCATGGACCCGATCAGCCCGACCGGCAAAGTACCGCTGCTGCAAGACGGTGCGCTGACCGTCTGGGACACGCTGGCCATTGCCGAGTACCTGGCAGAAAAATTCCCCGAGCACCACCTGTGGCCGCAAGACGTAGCAGCGCGGGCCCGGGCGCGCAGCATCTGCGCCGAAATGCACAGCGGCTTTGGCAACCTCCGCAGCCAGTGCCCGATGAACATCGAGGCCTCACTGCCCGGCACCGGCGCCCTGATCTGGCGCGACAAACCCGGCGTGCGCAGCGATGTGGCGCGGCTGGTAGCCATGTGGCAAGAGCTGCTGCGCGAGCACGGTGGCCCGATGCTGTTCGGCGACTTCTCCATTGCCGACGCCTACTACGCCCCCATCTGCATGCGCCTGAAAACCTATGCCCTGCCCGTGCCCACCCAGATCGCCGCCTACGTGGCCCGAGTCTGCGCCCTGCCCGGCGTGCAGGCCTGGATCAGCGATGCACTGGCCGAAAACGACTTTCTGGATTTCGAAGAACCGCACCGGCTGCGGCGCGAGTAAAACCGCACACCGAGCCGTCAAGACCCAAGGTGCGGCAGGCGCTCGTTCAGGGCCCATTCCACCGCGTCTGCTTGCAGCGCATCACGTCGGCGCTTGAGCGGATCACGGTCAGGCTCCTTGGCCATCCAGCGCTTGAAGGTGACGAAGACTGATGGATGAACAGTGGTCAACCGCGCCATAGCGCCGTTCTCTGCCACCACCATCTCCGTGAGTTCGGGCGCGTTCATCAGTTCATCGGCCCGCTTGGCCTGTACCACCCAAAAGTCGTCTTCCGCGTCACTCAGGCGAATCGGGTGCGGGTCTTCGGGGGTGGCGACACGGCGGATGATGTCGACCTCAAAGCCGTCCTGGTTGATGGCCGTGTACCTTTGGTCCTCAATGATCTGAAACGTCTTGTCGACTTTTTGCAGGGCCGC
>RFWA01000212.1 GCA_009922295.1 Betaproteobacteria bacterium | reverse complement strand
CGGAGAGGGTGGGATTCGAACCCACGGTACCTTGCGGTACGCCTGATTTCGAGTCAGGTACATTCGGCCACTCTGCCACCTCTCCGTTACTCGAGCCGCAATTCTAGCGTTAATCGCCCTCGCGAAGTGCCTTTAACGCGGCTTCTAACGGTGCTTGGGCTTCGGTGTTCACGGGCTGCAATTGGGCGCCAAGTGCTGCCAGGGCAGCGGCGCCTTCGGCTTTTAGTTGGGCGATGGCTTGGCCGGCTTCGCGTGGGGTGGCAAAGCCTAGGCTTTGCAGCAGCAGCTGGCCTTGAGCGTCCAGGAGTTTGAAGTAAAACTGGCCGTCGCTTTCGCGGTATTGTTTGAACAGCGGGCGTTCCACCTTGGCTGCTTTGGTGCTGACAGCCTGGTCAGTGGAACGCAGATCGCGCAGGCCAACGGCTTGGCGTAGCGCGCCCATGAACGGGGTGGCCAGTGCCCTTGCCTTGACTGCGCCTGCCAGCAAGGTGTGCTCGATTTTGGCAGGGTCAGCCAGCAGAGCCAGGTAGGTCTCGCGCATGGGGGCGATTTCTTGGTCAATACGCTCAAACAGGCGTTGCTTGGCATCGCCCCAGCCAATGCCGTCGGCGTAGGCTTGGCGCAGGCTGTCGGTCTCAGCGGGCGTGGCAAAGGCCTGGTAGATCTGGAACAGGGCCGAGCCTTCCACGGCTTTGGGCTCCCCCGGCGCGCGCGAGTCGGTCACGATGCCACCAATCAGCTTTTGCAGCTGGGCCCGTGGCGCAAACAACGGAATGGTGTTGTCGTAGCTCTTGCTCATCTTGCGGCCATCAAGCCCGGGCAGGGTGGCTACCGATTCTTCAATTTCGGCCTCGGGCGGCACAAAGTGCTCGCCATAGCGGTGGTTGAAGCTGTTGGCCATGTCGCGGGCCATTTCGATGTGCTGAATTTGGTCGCGTCCCACCGGCACCTTGTGGGCGTTGAACATCAGAATATCAGCGCCCATCAGCACCGGGTACATGAAGAGGCCGGCGCTCACGTCAGCGTCCGGGTCAATGCCGGCGGCGGTGTTTTTGTCGACAGACGCCTTGTAGGCGTGAGCGCGGTTGAGCACACCCTTGCCCAGCACGCAGGTCAAAAACCAGGTCAGTTCAGGGATCTCGGGGATGTCTGACTGGCGATAGAAGGTGACGCGTTCTGGATTGAGCCCACAGGCCAGCCAACTGGCGGCGATTTCCAGCGTGGAGCGCTGGATGCGGGCGGGGTCTTCCACCTTGATGAGCGCATGGTAGTCCGCCAGAAAATAAAAACTCTGCACGTCGGCGCGTTGGCTGGCCCGTACGGAGGGCCGGATGGAGCCAACATAGTTGCCCAGATGGGGCGTGCCTGAGGTGGTGATGCCGGTCAGAAAGCGCTGGGAGGTCATGGTGTCAGGGGCGGTACGGGTTTCAGTTGAGCAGGTAGGCCAGGGGATACAAGATCAGGTGCACGGCTGAGGCGGTGAGCGCCATCAGCGGTTGCATCCAGTAGGTGCTGACCAGTCCGGTGATCACCAGGGCCATCACGATGAAGAAGCCCCAGGGTTCTATGCGCGCCAGCAGCGTGGCTTGCCGCCACGGCAGCAGCCCGACCAAAATACGGCCTCCGTCCAGAGGTGGCAGCGGGAACAGGTTGAAGGCAAACATGACCACGTTCACCAGCACACCGCCCTGGCACATTTTGATGAAAAAATACTCATCGACATCGATGGCGCCCAGCACCAACAGCAGCCCGCCCCACAGCAGTGCCTGTAAAAAATTGGCACCCGGCCCGGCCAGCGCCACCCAGATCATGTCGCGCTTGGGGTGGCGCAGCCGCCCAAAGTTGACCGGTACTGGCTTGGCGTAGCCGAACAGGAACGTGCCCGAGGTGGCAAAGTACAAGAGCAGGGGCATCAGCAGCGTGCCCATTGGGTCGATGTGCTTGAGCGGGTTGAGCGAGATGCGCCCCAGGCTGTATGCGGTGTTGTCGCCAAAATAGCGTGCTGCATAGCCGTGCGCGGCTTCGTGCACGGTGATGGCAAACAGCACGGGCAGAGCGTAGATGGCAACGGTTTGAATCAGGTGTGCAATGTCCATGCTGCGATTGTCTCAAAAGGGGCAGGAGCCTTAAAGGCCGAGCGCGGCCAGCGGGCCGCGTCCCTCGCGGACGATGAGCGGCTCTTCGCCGCTGAGGTCAACCACGGTGGTCGGTTCACGATGGCAGGCGCCGGCATCGATAACGGCTGCCAACTGGTGCTCAAGTCGTTCGCGGATGTCCTGCGCGTCGTTCAGCGGCTCAACATCGCCTGGGATGATCAGTGTTGCTGCCAGAAGTGGGCCGTTATGCAGCGTCAGCAGGGCTTGGAGCACCTGGTGGTCGGGCACGCGCAGGCCGATGGTCTTTCGCGATGGGTGGCTGAGCCGGCGCGGCACCTCTTTGCTGGCCTCCAGAATAAAGGTGTATGGCCCGGGCGTGGCCGATTTCAGCAGCCTGAACTGCCGGTTGTCCACCCGCGCATAGCTGGCCAGCTCTGAGAGGTCGCGGCACAACAGCGTGAGGTGGTGCTTGTCGTCCACCCCTCGGATGCGACGCAGCTTGTCCGCAGCGGCCTTGTCGTCCAGGTGGCAGACCAGCGCGTAGCTGGAGTCTGTGGGCACGGCCAGCACGTCACCTTTGGCCAGCAGGGCCACGGCCTGCTTGAGCAGCCGCATCTGCGGGTTGTCGGGGTGCAGTTCAAAAAGTTGGGCCATGGCGTCAGGTTCGCGCTGTGGCCCGTGCCGTAACGCGTGCGGTGACTGGGTGCGACACCAGCAGGGCGTTGGCTACGCCACTGACGGCGATCACGCCAATGCCGACCCAAGCCAGGGTGTCAGGCACATGGGCAAAGACCAGCCAGCCCAACAGCATCGAAAAACCGATCTGGGTGTAGATGTACGGCATCAACACTGGCGCCGGGGCGTGCATGAAGGCCCGGATCAGCATCAGGTGGCCAAACGCGCCACTGATACCCAAGAGCAAAAACCAGGGCCAATGCGCCAAAAGCGCGGTGTCGTCCCAAAAATACCAGAGCAGGGGCGCAAACGCCACGGCGCCAACCAGGCCGGTGTAAAACTGGGTGGTGTAGGGGTCGTCGGCCCCCGAGAGTCGACTGGTCAGCACCTGGAAGCCGGCGTTGGCGCACACCAAAATGGCGGGGAACACCAGGGCCCAGGTGAACATGCTGCCGCCCGGGTGCACCACCAGCACCACACCCAGTAGCCCGGTGATCAACAGCACCCAGCTCAAGCGCTGCACATGAACCTTGAGGAACCAGGCCGACATGCCGGTGGCAATTAGGGGCGAGAGCATGACCATGGCGGTAAATTCGCCCACGGGAATGTACTTGAGCGAGAAAAAGGCGCAGACGGTGCTGACCAACAGCAGCAGGCCGCGCGCCACTTGAAAGCGCGGGTGCTCGGTGGCCAGCAGGGTGCGGCCTTGCACCGGCAGCCGCAGCACCAGGGTGATCACGGCCTGAAACCCGTATCGGAACCACAGCAGCATGGCGGCCGGCGCCAGCGTCATGGCATGCTTCACGCCAGAGTCAAGAATCGAAAATGACAGGCACGAGAGCACGATGAGGCCAATACCCAGCCCCTGCCGGGCCTGCCGAGTCGTCATGGTGGTCAGTG
Source organism: Betaproteobacteria bacterium (assembly GCA_009922295.1). Taxonomy (GTDB): domain Bacteria; phylum Pseudomonadota; class Gammaproteobacteria; order Burkholderiales; family Burkholderiaceae_C; genus Rhodoferax. The sequence goes on along the minus strand of RFWA01000212.1, from coordinate 1,307 downwards.
CGCCAAGGCGCTGGCCGGGCCAGGTGCCATGTGGGACTGAATGCGGTGCGACAGTAATTCCCAAACCGGCTGAAGGCCACCGGCCAGGTAGGGCAGGGCGCCCAGTTCGGTATGGCTCTCGGTCGGGCTGTGGAAATCACTGCCGCGCGAGGCTGCAAGGCCAAACTCGATAGCCATGTCGGCGTAGGTCAGGTACTCGGCTGTGGTGTGGCTGCCGGTGACCACCTCTACGCCCAGGCCGCCGTGGCTCTTGAACTCGCTGAACAGGGCAAATTCTTCGTTGGCGCTGAACTTGTAGCGCGCCGGGTGGGCAATGATGGCGGCGCCACCCGCGTCGGTGATCCAGCCCACGGCGTCCTTCAGGCTGGCCCAGCGGTGTGGCACGTAGCCGGGCTTGCCTTCGATCAGGTATTTGCGAAACACCTCATTGGTGTCGCGGCAGACGCCAGTCTCTACCAAAAAGCGGGCAAAGTGGGTGCGCGATACCAGTTCGGGGTTGCCGGCGTACTGAGTGGCGCCCTCATAGGCGCCCTTGATACCCACGCGGGCCAGGCCATCTGACATCTCCATGGCGCGTTGATTGCGGCCACCCCGGGTAAGAGTCAGACCCGCCTTCAGGGCGGCGTTGTCGGGGTCAAAGCCGAGGCCGACGATGTGTACGGTTTGCCCGACAAAGGTGACCGAGATCTCGACGCCAGTCAGGTAGTGCAGACCGATGGCGTGGGCGGCTGCTGCGGCGCGGTGTTGTCCGCCCACCTCGTCGTGGTCGGTCAGGGCCCACAGCTCCACACCTTGCGCTTTGGCGCGTTCTGCCAGGGCTTCAGGGGTGAGGGTGCCGTCAGAAACCACCGAATGGCAGTGCAGGTCAGCGTTGAGGATCGTTGTCACTGCCGCATTTTAGGCCGATTGGCTCGGGCCTGCTGGTTATTGGATCAGCTTTGAATCCACCCGAAAAAATCAATCGGCAATCGAAACAATCCCATTGAGCTCGGCGCAGGCGGCATCAAAAATAGTCGCCGGCAGCTGCTTCCAGGAATGGGGTCGCGCTCCTCTCTTGCGCCAGTCAAACGACTTCGGCTGGTGCGCCAATACATAGCCAACTTCGCCGCTTGCTGTGGTGAATTTGACGGCGAACGGGTTGGTTTCGTTGAAGGTTGCTTGGGTCATTGGTAAACCAATAACGAGACCTGTGCGCTCGTTGAAGATGCGTGGCGACAACACCAGCATCGGGTGTTCGTCTTTGATTTCACTCCCTACCTGCGGATTGAAGTCGATGAAAATCATGTCTCGGCGGTCTGGCACCCAGA
>RFWA01000211.1 GCA_009922295.1 Betaproteobacteria bacterium | reverse complement strand
TTTTTGATTCTTCAAAATTTAGCCTGGCCTGGGCGCGTTGGCTTGAGCTGAGCCCCACCCAGTCTGTCATGCGGTTGTGCATTTTGGCCTGTTCCAAGGCGCCCAGCCGGGCTGAGGCGCGAACTACGTCTTCCCCAAAAATTTGACCTACGTCGACCAGCAGAATGCCGTCGGCTCCCAATGCCTCGCGTGCTGCAAAGAAGTGATCGGCGTCTTGTTCTGCCCTGCCCCGGCCGATCGGCCCCCAGCCAAACTGGGTGTTTTGGGGTATGCAGACGGGTAGCCCAGCAGCTTCCAGACCGGTTCGCCACGCGCCTTGCCCAACAGGTCCCACAGCGCCATCTCAATGCCGGACCAGGTGTGCGCAGCTTGCAGCACGTCCATGCTGTTGTAGGCCACGTCGGCCGCGATGGCAGCGATGTCTTGCGGCCCGTTCAGGGCGCGACCCAGCACCGAGGCACTGACCGGCTGGCAGGCGCCGTGCGACATGGGGCATACAAAGGCCGCGATCGAGGGCAGCGGCGCGGCTTCGCACTCGCCAAAGCCAGTCAAACCCCCTGCGGTGACGCGCACCAACAAAGCATCCTGGCTGCCATCGGCCTCGGTGGTGACCTCCGGCATAGACAGATAAAAGAAATCAACGGCGTCAATATTCATAGTCAGGTCGCCTTCTATTGGATAGCTACGGGGGCGGACTGGCCGCCACTGCTCGTGTCCCCCGCCCTGCGGGCTCCTCCTTGACCTCGCTGCGACACCCAATCCACCCCCGCAGCCGCGAAGGTGGTGGGCACACGACCAGTCAGGTACCGCGCCAGATCAGGGTGGTGGTGCGTTTGGCGCAGCGGCATCAAGGAGGAGCCCGCAGGGCGGGGGACAGCCGCGGAGCCGAATGCGCCGCCGCCCTGATCCCGCCCAGGTGCTTCCCGACCATGGCTCGTCATCATCTGCAAATACAAAGGTCAGCTGCGGTAGATAACGGCCCGGGGCTCAAAGCCAGCATCTGCATCCAGCGGGTACATGGGCCGGGCACAAATGGTGTGGCCCAGGGTTTTCAGGTTGGCGGAGGTGGCGCCGGGCACGTCCACATTGAAGTTGTTGTCCACCCAAGCGTCGTACATGTGGTGTTCGGTGTGGGGTGACTTGACCACTGTCAGGTCAAAGTCTGTCGGGTCCAGGCCATTGGCGTAATACATGGCGCGGTCCAGCAAGGTCAGTGTACGGCTGAATACCACCACAGTGAAGTTGTCAAATTCCAGCACGGCGGTGGGTCCGGCTTCGAGCCCGAGCTTCATGGTTTCCAGTCGCGCTTGGCCATCTGACAGCAGGCGCACCCGGGCTGAGACATGCATCGGCGCAAAGCGCTTGGCGTCTATGGCGCCGCCCAGGCTGACGTCGATTCGTGCGCCGACACCGGCCCGATGCGCGGCCGCAGCGGCCATCGGGTCGACAATCTGGGCCAGCACCTTTTTGCGGTAACCGGCATCGCGCAAGCCCCTGAGGATCAGGTTGGAGTCGCCCGTGGCGCCAGAGGAGGTGGCGTCTGCGGCGTCGGTGAAAATCACCGGGCCCGAAATGCTGCTGGCCTGGGCAATGGCGCGGTCCAGCGAGATCAGCTTGCCCTGCATGCGGTGACGCAGTGGCCAGAATTCGCGGGCCAGTCTAAGTGCCTCCTGCTCCGCCACAGCAGCGTCACCCGCAGTGGCCACCACCACCTGGCAGCACAGCTCGGGCACGTCGGTAAACGGGTTGCCGATCATGATGCCCGCGGACATGGCCACGCCCTCAAGCTCCAGCCGCCGTGCCTCGCGGATCAACTCGCCGTAGCAGCCAGACTTGGTGATCAGCTCATCACCCCGCACCAGCGCCGGGATCACCACCCGTGCGATGGTTGGTCGAATCTTTTCCGTGACAAGCCGATGCAGTACGCGGGCCGCCCGCTGGCCGGTAGAGGCAAAGTCCACATGCGGGTAGGTGTGGTAAATCGTGACACCGTTGATTTGTTTGAGCATGCGGTCGGTCAGGATGCCGTGCAGGTCTAGCGAGATGACGATGGGAACGTTCGGCCCAATCAATTTACGTGTTTCAGCCAGCAAGTAGCCTTCCGGGTCGAGCTCGCCCTCAGCCGCCATAGCGCCATGAAGGGAGAAATAGACGCCGTCAATGCCGCTGCCGGCTTGGGCTGCGATTGACGCCAGCACCTCCCCGGCCAGGCGTTGCCAGGCCTGTGCCATCAGAATGCCTGCCGATCCGGAGCGAGCGCTGATGGTCAACACGGGATCCATGCCAGTTTCGCGAAACACGGCCAAGGCGCCGCCCAGCGATGAGTTGATGCCGTCCTGCGCCAGCATGTCCTGACCACGTTCGATATGGAAATTGTCGAAGTCGCCGGCGAGCGGGTTAAAGGAGGAAATCTCCTGCATGCACTCGGCAATCAGGATACGGGGGCGTGTGGTCATATTGTTACCTTTCAAAGCTTCAGGCTGCCATCAGCGATACGCAAACAGGCCACCTGATGGCTGGGTGCGGTCTCGTGGAAAGCGGGGTCTTGGGTCAAACACTGGGATTGGGCATGGGGGCAGCGGTTGGCAAATCTGCAACCTACGCTGGCGGTGTCCGGCTTGGGCAGGTCGCCTTTGATGACCGCATGGGTTCGGCGTTGCGAAGGATGGTCGGTTGGCAAGGCTGCCAAAAGCGCCTGAGTGTAGGGGTGCTGTGGACGCGCAAACAGCTCGTCGGCCGGCGCTACTTCAACGATGCGGCCCAGGTACATCACCGCGACCCGGTCGCTGATGTTGCGTACCACGGCCAGGTTGTGCGAGATGAACAGATAGGTGAGTTTCAGGTCGCGTTGCAGCTCACGCAGCAGGTTGATTACCTGGGCTTGCACTGAGACGTCGAGTGCTGAGACAGCTTCATCCGCGATGATGAACTCAGGCTCCAGTGCCAAGGCCCGGGCGATACCAATTCGCTGGCGTTGGCCGCCAGAGAATTCATGGGGATAGCGCTGCAGGGCGCTGCCGGGTAGGCTTACCAGGTCCAGCAGGCGTTGCACCCGGGCTGCCCGGCTGGCGCTGTCGCCCACGCCATGGATCACCAGTGGCTCCGCGACAAGTTCAGACACCCGCATACGGGGGTTCAGCGAACCGTAAGGGTCCTGAAACACGATCTGCATCGCGCGTCGCTTGCTGCGCATGCCGGCTGCGTCTAGCCGAGTGATGTCCTCACCATGGTGCAGGATGGTGCCGCCACTGGGTTCAATCAGGCGCAACAGCAAGCGGCCGGTGGTGGATTTGCCGCAGCCCGACTCGCCCACCAGACCCAGCGTCTCGCCCGGAGCAATGCTGAGGTCAACACCGTCCACCGCGCGCAATGGGGGCTCTGCCGGGGCTAAAAAGCGCCGAGGCCGCTCAAAATACTTGCGCAGTCCGCGCGCCTCGATCAGGGGTGTAACGCTGTTCATTGTGTCTGTGCCTTGAGGGCATGCCCGCCTTCGAAGGGGCGTACACAGGCGGCTTGGTGGGCCACGCCGACCTCGCGCAAAGGCGGCCGTTGCGCACAAGCTGGCCCGGCCAGTGGGCAGCGCGGCGCAAAACTGCAACCGGTGCCCATTTGGCCAACCGCTGGCACGGTGCCTTCGATGGTGCTGAGCCAGCTGGAGCCGGCGGAGATCTTGGGGCGCGAGGCAAGCAGACCCCGGGTGTAGGGGTGGGCGGGTCGGTCAAAGATGTCCAGAACCGCACCCTGTTCTACGACTCGGCCCGCGTACATGACGGCGACCCGGTCGCACATTTCGGCAATGACCCCCAGGTCATGCGTGATTAACAGCACAGACATACCGTCATCGCGCTGGATGTTACGTATCAGCTCCAAGATCTGGGCTTGAATCGTCACATCCAACGCTGTGGTGGGCTCGTCGGCGATCAACAGCTTGGGCCGACCTGCAAGGGCAATGGCAATCATCACCCGCTGCCGCATGCCACCTGAGAGTTCGTGGGGGTACGCGTCTATCTGGCGTTGTGGGTCTGGCATCTCAACCCGCTTTAGCAGGGCAATGCCCTCCTGGCGCGCCGCCTCCCCTTGCATAGACCGATGCCAGCGTAGCACCTCACCGATTTGTTGACCCACGCGCATGACCGGGTTGAGGGAGGTCATGGGCTCCTGGAAAATCATGGCCATGTCCTTGCCGCGCAGGGCACGCAATTCTTGCGCTGGCAGCTGCAACAGATTGCGATCTTGAAGCAGGATGTCGCCGCTACGGACAGTGATAGGCCGGGGCAGCAGCCCCATGATTGACAGCGCCAGCATGCTCTTGCCCGACCCTGACTCACCCACGACACCGAGCACCTCGCCACTGTTGAGGCTGATGTCCACGGCGCTCAGGATCTCTGGGCCGCCCGCACCAAGCGCCGTGGTGACTTGCTGCACCTGCAATATAGGCGTGTCGTGACTCATCGGGTATTCACAGACATGCGCGGGTCCAGGACGTCTCGCAAACCGTCTCCCAGCAAATTCAGCCCCAGCACACTGACCAGAATAGCCAGGCCGGGTGCCACCGTGATCCAGGGGGCCGCCACGATAAAGTCTCGCCCGTTAGCGATGATGGCGCCAAAGGTGGGTGCCGGCGGCGGCGGGCCGACACCGATGAACGAGAGCACAGCTTCATTCAGAATAGCGACTGCAAACACATAGGTGATGCGCACCATCAGTGGCGCCATGGCGTTGGCCATGATGTGGCGAAACAAGATGCGCGCATGTCCGGCGCCCAGGGCGCGGGCGGCCTCAACGAACTCCATTTCGCGCACCACCATCACCGACGCCCGGACTACGCGGGCTGTATGCGGTGTTGCCGCGATGGCCAGCGCAAAGATCACATTGATCACCGACGCCCCCAGGACAGAACTCACCGCGATCGCCAGAATGATGGAGGGAAAAGCCATAAAAGCGTCCATCAGCCGCATGAGGGGTCCGTCCAATCGTCGGAAGTAACCCGAACTCGCGCCG
>RFWA01000022.1 GCA_009922295.1 Betaproteobacteria bacterium | reverse complement strand
ATGGCGTCAAAAGGTTTTTCATCGCCATAATGTGGGTCAATGAGTGTATTGCCAAGGGCAATATTAAACTTGTCGTAGTTGATGTTGTGTAAAAACATGTTCATACGAGCAAGGTTATAAGTGGTGTGGTTTACTTCCTGCCCATAAAAACCTTCTTCAATAATATGGTTGTCGAAATGCTTTTTGGCTTGTAACAATAAAGAGCCAGAACCAGCGCTCCTCGTTGCGCTGCAGAAGCGGCAAGGGTGCCCGAGTCACTGTGGAAGCCCAAGGTGCCAACCCGCGAAGGCTTACGCGCTACGGCGAAATGGTACCGCGAGCAGGGCTGGCTGTAGCCCGCCACTGGCAGGCCGCGCAGCACTTCGATGCCGTTGCCCTGCAGCAGCTTGGCCCGCAGCGCTTGCAGGTGGCCGGCGAACGACCCCAATGGAAAATCAGCCGCGCTGATCTCACCCACGTCGCGGCCCAGCGAGAGGTAATGCCGTGCAGCCTGCTCCAGCTCGGCAATCTCCTGGGCCGACAAGCGGTACAGCCAGCGATCCTCATGCCGGGCCATGTCGTGGCCGAGCCAGGCGGCGGGGCCGATCAATCTGTCGGGCAAATGTGAGAGGTTCAAGGCGTGAGGTCCAAGCGCTGAGGGTTCATATCGCCATCGCCCTCGTTTCACCGTAGGGCTTCCATCAGGTCGCGCGGTGGATGGTCGAACGCCTCCTGGGTCAGTTTGAAGGTGCCCCAATGCACCCCAAACGCCTGCTTGGCATCCAGGTCCAGCATCAGCTGCACCGCGTCGGCGGGGTTCACATGCATCTTCTTCATGAAGTCGCGGGGCAGGTAAGCGCCGATGGGCAAGGCCAGCAGGTCCACCGGCCCCAGGCGCTCACGAACAGTCTTGAAATCAGCGCTGTAGCCTGTATCCCCCGGGAACATAAAGCGCCAGGCCTCCTTTGCGCCGGCCTGCCGTTCCACCATGTAGCCGCCCCACAGTGAGGCGTTGGTGTCGAACGGGGTGCGGCGGCTCCAGTGCTGGGCGGGGGTGAAGTGGATGCGCAAAGGCTGGAGCAAAGCCTTGCCGTTTGTATCGATGGACACATCGGCGTGGTCCCACCAATCCATCTCGGTCACCTTGGCAATGCCGCGCGCGTCAAACCAGGGCTTCAGACCCAAGGGCACAAAGATGCGGGGCCTTTGCCCGGATGCCACCATCGCCGCCACGGTGGCATCGCACAGGTGGTCGTAATGGTTGTGCGAGATCAGCAGCACATCGATAGGCGGCAGGGCGTCACCTTTCAGCGGCGCGGGCACCATGCGCGGGGCACCAAACCGGCCATAAGGCCCGGCAAAGTCGGCCAGCGTGGGATCCATCAGGATGTTGAGCCCGCCCACCTGCAGCAAGACCGACACATGGCCCAGCCAGGTGACCGTGGGTTCTTGCGGGCGTTGTGCAATCCGCGCCAGGTCCACAGGCACGCTCCACGCTTTGGCGAATGCTGCGTAGCCCTGCGCGGGGGCTGCGAGCGGCTTGAAATCGCCGCGCAGGCTGCGCCAGACCATCTCATACCACGGGAAATCGCCAATCACCACCGATGAATCGCTGTTGGCGTAGCCGCTGTCACGGTGGTGACCGGGTTTGGTGGGCAAGGTGGGGTCAACCATGTTTGTTGTCGTTCAAGAGTGCTTCGCGCCTGGCCCATCAGACCTTGCGCCGTCCCTCCCAGTAAGGTTCTCGCACCGCCTTCTTGTCGATCTTGCCAATCGTGTTGCGGGGCATTTCTGCGATGAAGTCCACTCGCTCAGGCTGCTTGATGGACGACAAGGCCGAGGCGCGGCAAAGCTGCAATAGTTCATCGGCCGTCGCCGATTGCCCGGGCTTGAACGCCACGACCGCCAGCACGGCCTCGCCCCACTTGTCATCAGGGATGCCGACCACTGCTGCGTCCAGCACTGCGGGATGGGTGTAGAGCACTTTCTCGACCTCGCTCGGCGCCAGGTTGTAGCCGCCCCGGATGATCAGGTCCTTGATGCGGTCGACGATGTAGCAGTAGCCCTCGTTGTCAATACGGCCCACGTCGCCCGAATGCAGCCAGCCGTCGATCAGCGCCTTGCCCGTGCGCTCAGGCTCACGATAGTAGCCCTGCATGGTGTGCGGTCCGCCAAAAATGATCTCGCCGGTTTCTCCAGCAGCAACATCAGCGCCGTCCGGATCGACCAGTCGAACCGTCGTGGCAAATGACGGTCGGCCGCAGGAGGCCAGCAACTGCGGCTTGTCCGTGAGCGCGTGCACATGGTCCTGCTTGCGCAGCAGCGTACCGATAGAGGCGATCTCGGCCATGCCATAGAGCTGAATGAAGATCGGGCCGAACTTGGCAATCAGGGTGCGCAGCCGTTCGGCCGGAATCGGCGAGGAACCGTAGCCCAGGGTGGTGATCGAGGCCAGGCGGCGCGGAAAGTCGCCCGGGTCCTGCTCCAGCAGCGTGGCCAGCATGGTCGGCACCAGGAAGGTGTGCGTTACCTGGTGGCGTTCGACCGTCTCGCACAGCTTGGGGCCGCTGAAGCCACGGCTCTCGGCAAAACCCACGGCTCCACCGGCGAGCAAGGTTGGCACGATGGTGATGTTGACGCAGGAGTTGTGCGGAATCTGGATCAGGTAACGCGTGCTGGCGGTGATCTCATACTCCAGGCAGGCCACCGTGCCGTGTTGCATTGCCGCCGCATGATCGAACAAAATCCCTTTGGGCAGGCCGGTGGTGCCGCTGGTGTAGACGATGGCAAAGTGGTCTTGCGGGAATGCGGTATGGGCCCACGGGGCAAAGGCGCCACTGGCCGCTGCCAGCGCGGCTTCATAGCTGCCGCCCGACCCCAGCACCAGCACCAGCACCGGGATGTTGCGGAGGGCGGCGAGACGTTGCGCCATGGCCTCGAACTCCGGCTCGGTGATGATCATGCGCGGCTGGGCGTTGCTCAGCACCGAGACCAGCTCGGGCTCGGTCATGCGGAAGTTCAGGCCTACATAGACCATGGCCGCCTTGCTGACACCTACCATCACCTCGACCACCTCCATACTGTTGTGCACCAGCAAGGCAACGCGCTCGCCTTTGGCAAAAGCGTGGTTCTCGCGCAGCACGTGGGCCAGACGGTTGCTGCGCTGGTCGAGGGTGACGTAGACCGCGATCATACGAAACACAAACAAAAAAGCCGTCTTGCGACGGCCTTTTTGCTTTTGCTGACAGCGCACCCCGTTCAAACGGCGAAGCCCCGGTCAGGGGGGTTCGTGCGATGCGCCTGGGTTCAGGCGGCTTTGGTGGCCAGGGCTTTCACCTTGGTCGACAGGCGGCTCTTGTCGCGAGCTGCCTTATTTTTATGGAAGATGCCCTTGTCTGCCACGGTGTCCACCACGGCTTGCATCTTGCCAAAGGCTTCTGTGGCCTTGGTCTTGTCGCCAGCCAGCACGGCTTTCTCGACATTTTTCACCGCGGTGCGGTATTGTGAGCGCAACGAGGTGTTGGCGGCGTTGATCTTGATGTCCTGACGGACGCGTTTGCGGCCCGACGCGAGGCGCGGGTTCTTTTTCTTGGGTTTTCCAGATGCCATATAAATAGTTCCTTGTGTTTGAGGATGATGCCAGCAAAGCCCGCGATTCTAGCAGGGGCTACACTGGGCGGGTGAGCCTGTTCAAATCTGCGTCAACTGTTTCGCTGCTGACCCTGGCCTCCCGCATCACTGGGCTGGGGCGCGAGTTGCTCATGGCATCGATGTTCGGTGCGAGCGCCATGACCGATGCCTTTAACGTCGCTTTCCGCATCCCCAACCTGTTTCGGCGTCTGTTTGCCGAAGGCGCTTTTAGCCAGGCTTTTGTGCCGGTACTGGCCGCCAGCAAGCAACAGCATGGGGACGCCGCCACGCACCAGCTGGTAGACCGGGTGGCCACGCTGCTGGTGTGGGCCTTGCTGTTGACCAGTGTGCTGGGGGTTGCCGGTGCACCGATCTTGGTGTGGGCCATGGCAAGTGGCTTGCAGCAGTCGCCGCAAGGCTTTGAAGCCGCGGTGTTCATGACGCGCTGGATGTTTCCCTACATTGCCTTTATGTCTCTGGTGGCGCTGGCCGCTGGTGTCCTCAATACCTGGAAGCGCTTTGCCTTGCCAGCGGCTACCCCAGTGCTGCTGAATCTGGCGATGATTGGCGCGATGGTCTGGGGCTCGCCCTGGTTTGCCCGCCACGGGCTGGAACCGATTTATGCTTTGACAGCTGGCGTGATGCTGGGCGGTCTGCTGCAGCTGGGCGCACAGATCTGGGGCCTGAGCCGACTGGGCATGCTGCCCCGCATCGGCTTGAGCTGGTCGGCGTTGCGACTGGCCTGGGCCGACGCAGGCACCCGGCGCATCGCCGGCTTGATGGCGCCGGCCCTGCTGGGCGTGAGCGTGGCGCAGATTTCTCTGTTGATCAACACCCAGATTGCCTCGCACTTGACGCCCGGAAGCGTGAGCTGGCTGAGCTACGCCGACCGGCTAATGGAGTTCCCCACCGCGCTGCTGGGCGTGGCTCTGGGTGTTGTGTTGACGCCACAGTTGGCGGCGGCTCGGGCCGCGCAGGACACGCGTGAGTACGCCGCCATGCTGGACTGGGGTTTGCGCCTGGTGATGCTGCTGGCCTTGCCCTGTGCCGTGGCCTTGCTGACTTTCGCCAAACCACTGGTTTCAGTTCTTTACCACTATGGCGCCTTTACCGATCGGGATGTGGCTCAGACCACCGCTGCGCTGATGGGCTACGGCGTCGGTTTGCTTGGGCTGGTGGCGATCAAGGTGCTGGCGCCAGGCTTTTATGCCAGCCAGGACATTCGCACCCCTGTCAAGATCGCCCTGGCCGTGCTGGTCATCACGCAATTGCTTAATTTGGCGCTGGTGCCGCTGCTGCAGCATGCTGGGTTGGCCCTGGCCATCGGGCTGGGTGCGCTGATCAATGCCCTTTGGCTGTTGCTGGGGCTGATGCGTCGTGGCAGCTACAGGCCGTCGCCGGGCTGGGGCATGTTTATGCTGCGGGTGGTATTGGCCTCGGCGCTGCTTGCCGTGTTCTTGCTGATGGCAGGCAGCGCGTTTGACTGGACTGCCATGCGCGCCCATAGTTTGCAGCGAATTGGCCTGATGGCCCTTGTGCTGCTTGGTTCTTCTGCTCTTTATTTCATAGCACTACGGATTTTGGGCATGAACCTGCGCCAGCTGCTGCAGCGTTAATAAAACCCAAAACCCGATACCAGAAAAACAGCATTACAAAAATAGTTGACGTCGCCGCCGCGCGCCGGTACAAAGTCCCATGTCCATCCAATTTGATGTTCCGACTCCTTTGGCTTACTTTGCCACTCTGGTGCACAGTGACGCTGATTTTCCGCTGCTTGAAGCCGCTGCCTGCCTGGCGCAAGACGAGCACCCCGAGCTTGATATCCAGCAGGTTTTGGGAGAGGTGGATCAGCTGCTAGAACGCGTCAAGCGCCGGGTGCCTGGCGATGCGTCCGCTCTCCAACGCTTGCGCGCACTTAACCAGATGTTTTACCGGGACCTGCGCTTCGGCGGTAATCTCAACGATTATTACGACCCCGAAAACAGTTACCTCAGCGCGGTACTGCGTAGCCGGCGCGGCATTCCGATCTCGCTGGCGGTCCTGTGGATGGAGCTGGCGCTCGGGCTGGGCTTGAACGCCAGTGGCGTGGCCTTTCCTGGGCATTTCATGCTCAAGGTCAGCCTGACCAAAGGGCAGGTCGTTATGGACCCACTTACCGGCGAGTCACTCAGCCGCGAAGACTTGAGCGAGCGGCTGGAGCCTTTTCGCCGCCGTGGCCTCCAGCGCGATGATTTTGAGGCGCCGATCGGCCTGTACCTACAGCCGGCGCCGGCGCGAGACATCATCGCCCGGATGTTGCGTAATCTGAAGGAAATTCACCGTACCCAGGAAGACTGGGCCCGGCTGATCCCCGTGCTGGACCGGCTGATTACCTTGCTGCCACAGGCCTGGGGTGAATACCGCGACCGCGGCTTGGCGCTGGCCGAGCAGGGCCAGTCGGTCCTGGCGCTGGCGGACCTGGAGGTGTATTTGTCTCACGCCGAAGATGGCTTGGACATCGACGCTGTTGCCGAACGCGCGCTGGCGCTGCGCCGCGACCTCAACTAAGGGTTGAAAACGGCGTCGAGGTCGGCGCTGCCGTTAGCGGACCACCACGGCGGCCGAGTGCTCGCCCCGGGCGGCGATGACACCGATCACATGCACCTGTTCCCCGGCGGCCCGAAGGTGGTCGGCACAGGCTTCGGCCTGTTCTGCGCCGATCACTACCACCATCCCGATGCCGTTGTTGAAGGTTCGGTTCATCTCCAGGTCGTCAATGGCAGCAGTGCGCTGCAGCCAGGCAAACAACTCACTTTGCGGCCAACTGCCTTTGACCAGATGGGCCGCCAGGCCTTCGGGCAGCACGCGTGGGATGTTTTCCAGCAGGCCGCCACCGGTGATATGGGCCAGTGCCTTGATAGGGTGTGCCGCCAGCGCCGCGAGAACACTTTTGACATACAAGCGTGTTGGCGCCATCACCGCTTGCCGGAAGGTATGCCCGTCCAAGGTGGCTGGCAGCGAGTCGCCGGCCCGCTCAATGCACTTTCGCACCAGGCTGAAGCCGTTTGAGTGCACGCCGCTGGACCCCAGGCCCAACACCACGTCACCCGGCTTCACGTCTTGCCCAGTGAGAATCTTCGATTTTTCGACCACGCCCACAGCAAAGCCGGCCAGGTCGTACTCGCCGGCCGGGTACATGCCCGGCATTTCAGCGGTTTCGCCACCAATCAGTGCACAGCCAGACAGCTCGCAGCCAAGCGCAATCCCTCCCACCACGGCGGCAGCTGTGTCGACGTTGAGCTTGCCGCAGGCAAAATAATCCAGAAAAAATAGGGGCTCAGCCCCCTGCACCAGCACATCGTTCACGCTCATGGCCACCAGGTCGATGCCGACGGTGTCATGCATGGACCATTCAAAGGCGAGCTTGAGCTTGGTGCCCACGCCGTCGGTGCCGCTCACCAGCACGGGCTCACGGTAGCGCTTGGGCACTTCAAACAGGGCGCCAAAGCCGCCAATGCCGGCCAGCACGCCTTCGCGCATGGTCTTGCGGGCCAGGGGCTTGATGCGCTCAACCAGTGCGTCGCCCGCGTCAATGTCAACGCCGGCGTCTTTGTAAGACAGAGGGGAGGGGGTGTGGGAAGTCGTCATGTCAGTGGCGGGGCTGATCAAAAGTCACAGCCCGATAGAATTGAGATAGATTTTACGGGTTTGCCCCCGCTGCCCACGACCATGATCTTCACCCCCACCCAAAAAAGAGTCTCCGCATGGGCCGGCATTGCGCTCGTGCTTGTGTTGACGCTGTGGCTGCTGGCGCCGGTGCTGACCCCTTTTGTGGTGGCCGCCGTGCTGGCCTATGCGCTCACACCCCTGGTGGATTGGCTCGATGACCTGGGCCGTGGCAAGCTGCCGCGCATCTTGGCGGTGGTGCTGGTGGAATTGCTGTTTATCGTGGCGCTTCTGGGTATGGTGCTCTTGATCGTGCCGATTTTGGCCAAGGAGCTGCCGCTCCTGCGCGAGCAGGTGCCAGTGCTCCTGGAGCGGCTGAACACGACGTTAAAGCCAGCGCTGGCCCAGGTTGGCATCCATTTTTCCATGGACGTGGCCAGCATCAAGGCCTACCTGATGGAGTACCTCAGCGGCAACTACGAAGACGCGCTCCGCTCCGTGATGGCCTCTGTCAAGCTGGGCGGCAGTCTGGCCTTTGCCTTGATTGGCAATGCGGTGCTGGTGCCCGTGGCGCTGTTTTACCTGCTGATGGACTGGCACAATTTTGTCGAGCGGGCGCTTGAGTTCGTGCCGCCGCGCCTGCGCGGGGGCGTCGATGGTTTCACCAGAGAGGCCGACGAGGTGCTGGGCCAGTACCTTCGCGGCCAAATGCTGGTGATGGTGCTGTTGGCGGTGTTTTACACCGTTGGGCTCGCGCTGTTCGGGCTGGACCTGGCGCTGCCGATTGGCGTGTTCACTGGCCTGGCCATTTTTGTGCCTTACCTGGGCTTTGGCCTTGGCCTGGTGCTGGCCACCCTGGCCGGCCTGCTGGAATTTGCCGGTACCCATGGCCCGTCTTATGCGCTGCTGATGGTGGCGGTGGTGTACGGCCTGGGCCAACTCATTGAAAGCCTGTTCCTCACACCCAGACTGGTGGGTGAGCGCATTGGCCTGCATCCGCTGGCGGTGATCTTTGCCCTGCTGGCCTTTGGCCAGTTGTTCGGCTTTGTCGGCGTGCTGGTGGCCTTGCCGGCCAGCGCCGTGCTGCTGGTGGCCATGCGGCGTGCCCGCGCCGGCTATCTGGCAAGCCCGCTTTACCAGGCCTGATGGCGGGATGCGGCAAATCGCGCTCGATATTGGTCTGGCCAGCGGCCCGACATTGGCCAATTATTTTGCTGGGCCTAACGAGGCCGTACTGCGGCACTTGCAACTTTGGATCGGTGAGCACACCAGCTCTGCAAGCCGCTCGCCGGTACCGACTTACCTGTGGGGCGCCAGCGGTAGCGGCAAGAGCCATTTGCTCCAGGCGGTGCAGCGGACGCTCAGCGAACAGGGTTCCGCCGTGGGCTGGTTTGATGCCAGCCTCGACACGCCGCCGCCGTTCAGCGAGCAATGGGGCGCCGTGCTGATGGACGACGTGCACCTGTACACCGCCGCACAGCAGCAGGCCGCCTTTAACTGGTTTGTCAATGCCCAAACGCATCAGCGCTGCGTATTGGCCGCAGGTGACGTGGCCCCGGGCGAACTGCGCCTGCGCGAAGACCTGCGCACCCGGCTGGGCTGGGGGCACTTGTTTTGCCTGCAGGTACTGAGCGAGCCCGACCGGCGCGCCGTGCTGCGCCAGGCGGCCGACGAGCGCGGCGTGTTCCTGAGCGATGAAGTGATGGATTTCATGTTGACACGCTTTTCCCGCGACCTGGGCAGCCTGATGAAACTGCTGGACTTGATGGACGGCTACGCTTTGCAGACCAAGCGGGCGATCACCATCCCGCTGATCAAAGCCATGATGGACGAGGCCTGACCCTTTGAATCTTGTCCTCTTCGACCTGGATCACACCCTGCTGCCCATCGACTCGGATTACGCCTGGGGCGTGTTCACCACCACCATCGGCTGGACTGATCCGGTCGATTTCAACCGGCGCAATGACGAGTTTTACGCCCATTACAAGGCGGGGACGCTTGACATCCATGACTACGTGCGCTTCGCCACTGAGGCCGTGCGCCGGCGTGGCGCGGCCGAGGCCCATGCCGCCCATGCTGAATTCATGCGCAGTGTGATCGAGCCGGCCATTAGGCCCGAGGCGCTGGCTCTGGTGCGTTCGCACCAGCAGGCCGGCGATATGGTGTTGATCGTCACCGCCACCAATGAGTTTGTGACCCGACCCATCGCCCAGGCCTTTGGGGTGGGCGAGCTGATTGCGGTGGAGCTGGCGCGTGATGCACGTGATACGGCAGCCGGCGGCAGTGGCTGGATCACCGGCGAGATCGCTGGCGTTCCGTCCGCGCGCGAGGGGAAAGTGACCCGCGTGAGCCAATGGCTGCAAAGCCGCGACCTGGCCTGGGACGATGTGGAAACCACTTTCTACACCGATTCCATCAACGACCTAAGCCTGATGGAGACGGTGAACCATCCCGTGGCTACCAATCCTGACGCGCGCCTGCGCGCCATTGCCGAGACGCGCGGATGGCGCATACTCGATCTGTTCCCCCTTTCCTCAACATGATCAAAAAATTCATCGACAAACTGCTGGGCAAAGTCTCCGGCGCGCCAAAAGCCAAAAAACTGCCGTTTGGCCAACGCGAAGAGGTTGGCGTGGACCGCCACGGCATCAACCCCACGCTGGTGGACGAGCGGGCCCGCAATGTGGTTAGCACTCTGCAGAGCGCGGGCTTTGAGGCCTACATCGTGGGCGGCGCGGTGCGCGACCTCATGGTGGGCCTGGCGCCCAAGGACTTTGACGTGGCCACCAATGCCACGCCGGAGCAGGTCAAGGGCCTGTTCCGGCGCGCCTTCATCATTGGGCGACGATTCCGCATCGTCCACGTGGTGTACGGCCGTGGCCGCGAGCACGAGGTGATCGAGGTCTCCACCTTCCGCGCCTACATGGACAACGCCGCCGCCGAAGCGGTGGCCGGCAATGAGCGCACAAGCAAAAACGAGCTCGCAGGCATGAAACATGCGGTCGACGCGTCGGGCCGAGTGCTGCGCGACAACGTCTGGGGCCCGCAGGAAGAAGACGCGGTGCGGCGGGATTTCACCATCAACGCCATGTACTACGACCCGCAGACGCAGATCGTGGTCGACTACCACCATGGCATTGAGGACGCGAAAAAGCGCGTCATCCGCATGATCGGCGACCCGGCCACGCGCTACCGTGAAGACCCGGTGCGCATCATCCGCGCGGTGCGTTTTGCGGCCAAGCTTAGCGGCCTGGGCTTCAAGCTCGAAGCCAAGACAGCGGCGCCGCTTGTCAAAAGTCAGGAACTTCTCGCCGACGTGCCTCAAAGTCGCTTGTTTGACGAGATGCTCAAGCTGCTGCAGACCGGTCACGCACTGGCCTCGATCGAACAGCTCAAGCTGTTAGGCCTGGCGCGAGGCATTTACCCGCTGCTGGATGTGGTGGTGGAGCGGGTGGGGCAGCCCTTTGTCAGCGCCGCCCTCAAAGACACCGACCGTCGGGTGGGCGAGGGCAAAGCGGTGGCACCCAGCTTTTTGCTGGCCTGCGTGCTCTGGGCCGACGTGCGTGACGGCTGGGCCCAGCGCATTCATCAACGCCAGCACTCACACCCGGCGTTGCAGGATGCCATCGACGACACGTTCAATGCTCGCATCGGCGACGTGTCGGGCCGAGGCAAGCTGGCCGCCGACATGCGCGAGATCTGGATGATGCAGCCGCGTTTTGACAAACGGGTTGGCAGCGCCGCTTTTGGGCTGGTCGAGCAGCCGCGCTTTCGGGCAGCATTTGACTTCATGCGCCTGCGAGCTGAAGTGGGCGAGATTGACGATCTGCTGGCGGACTGGTGGCAAGAGTTCAGCCTGGCCGACGACACCTTGCGCCAAGACATGGTGGATCAGGTCCGTGAGGAGCAATTGCAACGCCCGCGCGCCCCCAGAGTCCACAAAGTGCCCCGTGCCGCCGTGCCAGACAGTCGGTCGGAGGGCATGCTTGCCGATGCAGCCCTGCCTGAAGCCCTTGGCCAAACCGAGGATGGCTCCGATGGTGCACAGCCTGAGGGAGCAACAGCCGCGCCCAAGCGTCGTCGTCGCCGTCGCACCGGTGCGCGCCGCGAGGGTGGTGACACAGGTGCAGCTGAGGGCGGTCAGGGCCCGGCTGGCAACTGACCCTGTGGTTCGTGCGGCCATCACCGCCTATGTGGCGCTAGGTGCCAACCTGGGTGATGCTCAGGCCACAATCCGTTGGGCTGTGGATGCCATCATGGGCTTGCCCAGCTGCGCGCTTGGCCCCTGTTCCTCCCTGTACAGCACAGCGCCAGTCGATTCTTCGGGACCAGACTACATCAACGCCGTGGTGGAGATCAGCACAACGCTCTGCGCCCCGGACTTGCTGGCGCAATTGCGTCGGCTGGAGCAGCAGGCAGGACGTGTGCGGCCCTACCGCAACGCGCCGCGCACGCTTGATCTTGACATCCTCCTGTATGGCAGCGCGCAGGTCCACAGCCCGACGCTGACGATCCCCCATCCGCGCATGATGGAACGGGCTTTTGTGCTGGTGCCTTTGGCCGAAATCGCCCCAGGTCTGGTGCCTGCGGCGCAGCTGCTGCTGGTGGCTGGGCAATCGTGCCAACGTCTTTGAACACTGTGTCGACTCACCCCCAAACCCAAAGAAGTTTCGCGGTCAATCTGGCCGCCATGATGGGCATTTGCTTGGCCTTCATGCTGACTGCGCTGAACACCTCCGTGGTCGGCACGGCGCTGCCACGGATCGTCGCGGACCTGCAGGGCTACGACCTGTACCCCTGGGCCGCCTCGTCCTACCTGGTGGGCAATACGGTGATGATTCCTCTTGCCGGTCGCCTTGGCGACCTGTACGGACGCAAACCCTTTTTGTTGGTGGCCGTTGCCCTGTTTGCGCTGGCTTCGCTGGCCTGCGGTCTGTCGCAGAGCATGGTTCAGCTCATCCTTGCACGGGGTGTGCAGGGTCTGGCAGGCGGCATTTTTCTGGGTGTTGCCTCAGCCAGCGTAGCCGATTTATTCCCGGAAAGTGCTGAGCGTCTGAGATGGCAGGTGTACATGTCGGCCGCCTACGGGCTGGCCATGGCTGTAGGGCCATCGTTTGCCGGCTGGGTCTCGGAGCACGCCAGCTGGCGCTACGTGTTCCACGCCAACCTGCCCATTGCGCTGGTGGCCTTTGCGATGGTCTGGGCCTATTTGCCGCATGTGCGCCAAGGCGATGGTGACCGTCGCCTGGATGGCTGGGGTGCCGTCCTGCTGACTGCCGCAGTGTGTGCGCTGCTGTTCAGCGCCGAGCAGAGCCAAGCCCATGGCCTGCTCAATCTATTGTCGGCTGGGCTCTGGGTATCCACGGCGCTGCTCACCTGGGCATTTTTGCGTCACCAGTACCGAACCCCGGCGCCGGTGATCCCGCCTGATGTGATGGACAACGCCGTTGCCCGGCGCCTCATGCTGCTGAGTGCCGTCTCGGGCATGACCATGTTTTTGCTGGTGTTTTACACGCCGCTGTTGCTGCAGGGCAGTTTTCACCTGTCGCCCAAAGAAGCCGGCTACGTGATGACGCCGCTGTTGGTTTTTATCACCGTGGGCAGCATTGCCAACGCGCGCATCGTGCCTCGGCTGCGACGCGCCGAGCGCCTGATCACCCTGGGCCAGGCCGGTATGGCGCTGGGTTGTGTGCTGCTGACCCAGCTGAGCGCACAGACGCACTTGGTCTGGATGATGCTGGTGTTTGCGCTTTGCGGCATTAGCTTGGGCTTTCAGCTGCCCAACCTAACGCTGCAGCTGATGGAGGCATTAGGCCGGAAGCACTTTGGTGTGGCCGGCGGCCTGTCGCAGTTCACCCGCACGGTGGGCAGCATGGTGGGCATTGGCCTGGCCAGTGCGGTGGTTAACTCGGTGTACCAGGGGCGCATTGCCGCCGCTGTGGCCGCCGCGCACATCGGCCACCCTCGGCTGCTGGAGCTGCTGGCCACCCCGCAGCTGCTGATCCGGCAGCAGGACGAGCTGGAGATGCGTGCCCTGGCCCAGACCCTGAGCCTGGACCCACTAAGCCTGCTCGACGCCGCCCGCCAAGGCCTGGCGCAGGGCACGCAAGCGGCTTTTTGGTTCTGCGCCGGCGTGGCTGCTTTGAGCACCGTGGTCAGCCTGGGGCTGCCAAGGTACTCTATTCGGTCAGACCACCGGCCAGACCAATAACCGATTCGTTCAACCGATCTCGGCAATCATCTCGATCTCGACACAGGCCCCCATCGGGATCTGCGCCACACCAAAAGCACTGCGGGCATGGGCGCCGCGGGCGCCGAACAGCTGGCCGATGAGTTCGCTGGCGCCGTTGGTCACCAGGTGCTGCTCGGTAAAGTCAGCGGTGGAGTTGACCAGCGACATCAGTTTGACGATGCGCTTGACGCGGTTGAGGTCGCCCACGGCGGCGTGCAGCGTGCCCAGCAGGTCGATGGCCACGGCGCGGGCGGCGGCCTGGCCTTCGGCGGTCGTCATGGTCTTGCCAAACTGGCCGGTCCAGACTTTGCCGTCTTTCTTGGCGATGTGGCCGCTTAAGAAAACCAGGTTACCGGTTTGCACAAAGGGCACATAGGCGGCGGCCGGCGCGGCGACCGGGGGCAGGGTGATGTTGAGTTCAGCCAGTTTGTCGTAAATGCTCATGGTGTTGCTTTCAAAAAAATAGAGTTAAATCGGCCTCTAGCCCTTATGCAGGCTCATTGTTCAGCTATGAATAGTGTAGCGCCTTAGCTCTGCGACTGGCTTTGGGCAAGGCGGCCGGTCGGCGGCTCGTTGGGCACGGGCTCAACCGTGACACCAACCGTCAGTGTGTGGCTCGCGCCGCCGTGGATCACGCCGCGCATGGGCGACACATCCCCAAAATCGCGGCCGGTGGCCAGGGTTACATAGTCTTCCCCGGGTGAGTGCCAGCCGATGCGGTTGTTGGTCGGGTCCAGCTCACACCAGCGCTGGCCTTCGGGCAGGTCTGGCACATAGATGGCGGCCCAGGCGTGCGAGGCATCGCTGCCGCGCAATCGGGCAACACCGGGCGCCGGCTGGGTGAGCAAATAGCCGCTGACGTAGCGCGCAGGCAGGCCCAGGCTGCGCAAACAGGCGATCAGGATGTGCGCAAAATCCTGGCATACCCCCTTGCGCTGGGCCAAGGCTTGCAGGGCCGGCGTATTGACCTGCGTGCTTTGGCTCTCATAAACGAAATCAGCATGCATGCGCCGCATCAAATCAGTGGCGGCGGTCAGCAAACCGCGGCCTGCCATAAAGCTGGGCCGGGCGTAGGCCGCGAACTCGGCGTCGCGCGGCGCAAAGGCAGACGCGAACACAAAATCACTGGCCGCGTCAAATTGGCCATCCGATCGGTAGCGAAACAGTTCGCGCGTAGCTTCCCAGCTCACGCTGCTGCGGGGCGCGGCGCTGGCCTCGGTTGTTACTACGCTGCGCGCCACCACGTCCAGCACCCGGTGCGGGGTTTGCAGCGAAAAAAAACAACGGCTGTTGCCATAGACGTCGGTGGTGCGTGACAAGCTCGCTGGGGTGGGGCTGATGTCAAGCTGGTGGCTAAGTACTTGTTGCTGCGCCGTCTGCAGTGGCTGCAGGTAGGCCATGTGCTGGGCCGTCTCTACCGCAGGCAGGTAGTCGTAGCGCGTGTGGTGCGTCAGCTGCAGCTTCATGGCGTGCCGACGCTGTGCTTGCTGTCGTTGGCATGGGTGAAATAGGTGGCACTGACCTCTTCTGACACCTTCAGCGTGACGCTGAGAATTTGCTGCAACATGTTTTGCAGCGCTGCGGGCTGTTCACACAACTGCGCCAAGCTCCAGGCGCTGGGGTCAGGCACCCGGCGGGCCAGCGGGCTTAAGGCGTCGGGGGCACTGCCGGCCAGCTTGGCCAGCCTGCCGCGCAGGGTGTGCGCCACCCAGGCCAGTGATCGCGGGTTGTCACCGTCAAGCACCAGCAGGTCCACCAGCGCAGCCAGGTCGCGGCTCTGCTGGTACTGGGCATGGAAGGTGATGGTGCTGTCAAACAGCGATATCAGGGCTTCGAAGCCGCCGTCGGTGCGTAGCGAGCCGGTGTCCAGAGCGCAATTCAACGATGACGCCAAAAAGGCCAGCCGCTCAATGTGGCGGCCAATG
>RFWA01000210.1 GCA_009922295.1 Betaproteobacteria bacterium | reverse complement strand
GATGAGGCGCTGCGTATGCAGAAATTGCTGGACATCATCGAAGACCTTGATGACGTCCAGGACGTCTATCACAATGCCCAGCTCGATGGCGTGTCCGAATGAATGTTCTGGTGATTGGCGGCGGCGGCCGTGAACATGCGCTGGCCTGGAAGCTGGCCCAATCGACCCGGGTGCAAAAAGTCTATGTGGCGCCTGGCAATGGCGGCACGGCGCTCGACCCGGACCTGCAAAACGTGCCTATCACCGATATTCAGGCCTTGCGCGCCTGGGCGATTGACAAAAAGATTGGCTTGACCGTGGTCGGCCCCGAGGGCCCGCTGGCGGCCGGGGTGGTGGACGAGTTTAGGCTCCACGGTCTGCGCATCTTCGGCCCGACCCGGGCGGCCGCGCAATTGGAGAGCTCCAAGGCCTTTTCCAAGGCCTTCATGCAGCGCCACGGTATCCCGACCGCCGCCTATGAGACCTTTTCCGACCCGGTGGCGGCCCATGCCTATATCGCGCAGAAGGGCGTGCCCATCGTGGTCAAGGCCGACGGCCTGGCAGCCGGCAAGGGCGTGGTTGTGGCCGAGACGCTGGCACAGGCTCATGAGGCGGTTGATTACATGCTGGAAGGCAACCGCCTGGGTGTGACCCATAACGCTGGCGGTGCCAGGGTGGTGATTGAGGAGTTTCTGCAGGGCGAGGAGGCCAGTTTCATTGTCTTGTGCGACGGTAAAAACGTACTGCCGCTGGCGACCAGCCAAGACCACAAACGGCTCCAAGATGGCGATATGGGCCCCAACACCGGCGGCATGGGCGCTTATTCACCGGCGCCGGTGGTCACGCCGGATGTGCATGCGCGCGCCATGCGCGAAATCATCCTGCCCACCATCCGTGGCATGGAAAAAGACGGGATTCCTTACACCGGATTTTTGTATGCCGGGCTGATGATCGACGCCACTGGCCAGCCCAGGGCGCTGGAGTTCAATTGCCGCCTCGGCGACCCAGAGACGCAACCAATTTTGATGCGACTCAAGTCTGACCTGCTGGAGGTGTTGCTGGCGGCCACCGAGCCGGGGCCGCATGGCCGGCTCGACCAGGTCGAGCTGCAGTGGGATCGGCGCACAGCGCTGGGTGTTGTGATTGCGGCGCAAGGCTACCCGCAGCAGCCGCGCCAGGGCGACGCTATCGGGGGCCTAGCGATACCAGCGACGGACGCCGTGGTCTTCCACGCCGGCACGTCGCTGCGCGATGGTCAGCTGGTCAGCAGTGGTGGCCGTATTTTGTGCGTGACGACCTTGGCTGACAACTTGCGCCAAGCCCAGCAGCGCGCCTACGAACTCGTTCAGGGCCTGCAGATCGACGGCATGCAATACCGCACAGACATCGGCCACCGTGCGCTCAAGGCCAGTTCAGCCGCGGCCGGTTGACCAGCGACCGGCCACGAACCTAAACTCTAGTGAGATGACCATGCCAAGTTTGGATCAGCCCGATGTCGAGGTAGTGCGCGAATATCTGTTGGGCCTTCAAGCCCGCATCACCGCCGCTGTGACCGCAATTGACGGCGGCGCCTTTGTCGTTGACGCCTGGCAGAGGGCGGCCCAGTATTTGAGCGGGCTGGCTGCGGTTTTTCCCACGTGCGCGGGCCCAGGTTGCCGCCATCTGCCACCCAGCACCGCCCGGAGCTGAGCGGCGCCCCCTTTGAAGCGATGGGCGTCTCACTGGTGTTTCATCCGCGCAACCCCTATGTGCCCACCGTGCACATGAATGTGCGCATGCTGGCCGCACAAGGCGCTAACGGCAAGACCGTGTGCTGGTTTGGTGGCGGCATGGACCTCACGCCCTATTACGGCTTCGACGAAGATGCCCAACACTTTCACGCCACCTGCAAGGCGGCGCTGGCGCCATTCGGTGACGACAAATACCCGCGCTTCAAAACCTGGTGCGACGAGTATTTTGTGCTCAAGCACCGCGCTGAGCAGCGCGGCGTGGGCGGTGTATTTTTTGATGATTTTTCCGAGCTGGGCTTTGAGCGCAGTCTGGCCATGATGCAAGCGGTGGGCAATGGTCTGTTGCCGGCGTACGTGCCCATCGTGCAGCGGCGCCAGGACACCGTGTACGGTGAGCGCGAGCGCGCCTTTCAGCTGTACCGGCGGGGACGCTACGTCGAGTTCAACCTGGTGTGGGACCGTGGCACGCATTTTGGCCTGCAGTCGGGTGGGCGTACCGAGTCCATCCTTCTGTCAATGCCGCCGCTGGCCAGTTGGTCCTACCAGCAAGTTCCCGAGCCAGGCTCGCCGGAGGCCGCACTCTACAGCCGGTTTTTGGTGCCACGGGACTGGGCCTGAGGGGCAGGCCAGGCCTGACCGTTGACTTGAACTGCCCCACCCGAATCGGCATCTTTGGCGGTGCTTTTGACCCGCCTCATGTCGCTCACCGCGCCTTGGTATCAGCCGCGCTGCAGCACTTGAGCTTGGATCGCCTGCTGGTCATTCCGACCGGCCAGGCCTGGCACAAGGCGCGTCCTTTGACCGCGGCGCACCATCGGCTGGCCATGGCAAGACTGTGTTTCGGGGACCTGCCGCAGGTGCAGGTCGATTCGCTGGAGATCGAGCGCGTGGGCCCCAGCTACACCATCGATACCTTGCGCACTTTGAAGGACCGGTGGCCTGATGCACAGCTGTTTCTTTTGATGGGAGAAGACCAAGCCCGTGCTTTGAACCAGTGGCGGGATGGGCAGCAGATTCCGCAGTTCGCTACAATATGTGTAGCTGAACGTGAAGATCCGACGCGGTTTGGCGACCTTTTTGAGTCGGGTAAGCCATTAGATGAGCGCTTTTTGCGCCTGCCCGTGGCGCCGATGGCCGTGAGCGCCACAGAAATTCGCGCCCTTGTGGGCACACACCAAAACGTCGATCCGCTGGTTTTTGAACCTGTGGCGCGTTATATTGAACACCATCACCTTTACCAGACCCATTGATGACTACTGCCACCCCTGCTAAAAAAGATATTCAGAAACTCCAGCGCGTCATCGTAGACGGCCTGGAAGATGTGAAAGCCCAGGACATCAAGGTGTTTGACACTGAGCACTTGTCCGCGCTGTTTGAGCGGGTGATTGTGGCGTCGGGCACCTCCAACCGGCAGACCAAGGCATTGGCCGCCAGTGTTTCCGACGCAGTGCGCGAAGCTGGCTTTCCCAAACCACGGCTGGAAGGTCAGGCCAACGGCGAGTGGATCATTGTTGACTGCGGTCAAGCGGTGGTGCATGTGATGCAGCCCATTATTCGCCAGTACTACAACCTGGAGGAGCTCTGGGGAGAAAAGGCCGTGCGGTTGAAGTTTGGCGCGGCCAAGCCATTGGTCAAGGCGGAGTCCGCACCGAAAAAGGAAGAAGCGGCCAAGCCTGCTGGCAGTCTGAAGCGTTCGAATGCCGCGAAAAAAGGTGTTCAGGAAGCCTTTCCGTCGAAGGCTCAGGTCAAGAAGAACCTGGTTGCGGCCCAGGGCGTGGCCAAACGCTCAAGCAGCAATGCCGCAGCCAAATCGCTTGCGAAGACGGCGGCACCGAAGCCAGTGGCTAAAACGGTGGTGGTGAACGCGCCTGCCAAGAAGGTGCCGGCAAAAAAAGCACCTGCTCAAAAGGCGGCTGCCAAGAAGGCCCCCGCCAAAAGGGCGCCCGTGCGTCAGGCAGCGGCCAAGACCGCCGTGAAGCCGGTCGCCAGAAAGACCGCCACGCGCAAAGCGTGACGCTTGACGCGTGCGGCTGCTGATTGTTGCCGTGGGTCAGCGGGTGCCAGACTGGGCGCAGAGCGCTTGGGCTGACTACGTTAAACGGTTCCCACCAGAACTTAAGGTAGAGCTCAAGGCCGTCAAGACCGAGCCCCGCGGCTCCCGCAGCCTGGACACACTGCTGGCTGCCGAGCGCATCCGCATTGAAGCTGCGCTGCCCAAAGGCTGTCGGGTGGTGGCGCTGGACGAACGGGGGACCGCGATGACCACGGTCGTCCTGGCCGACAAGCTGCGTCACTGGCAGTTGGAGGCCGACGATGTGGCGCTGGTGATCGGCGGCCCAGATGGGCTGGAGCCCGCATTTCGGCAGGCGGCCCACGAGCGCATCCGCCTGTCTGACCTGACCCTGCCCCACGCCTTCGTGCGCGTTTTGCTGATTGAGCAGCTCTACCGTGCCTGGTCCATCAATGCCAACCACCCCTACCACCGTGAATAGTTTTATTTACCTGGCCTCGCAAAGCCCGCGCCGGCGCCAATTGCTGGAGCAACTGGGCGTGACCTACCAACTGCTGCTGCCTGACGCTGATGAAGACGCCGAGGCGCTCGAACAGGTGTTGCCCAACGAAGCGCCAGCCGCCTATGTGCAGCGTGTTGCCCAACTCAAGCTGGATGCCGCGCTACAGCGCTTGCACCGGCGTGGCCTGGCGGCTGCACCTGTGTTGTGTTCAGACACCACGGTCGCCATGGGCCGCGCGATATTCGGCAAGCCGGCGGACCCGGCTGATGCCGCCGCTATGCTGGCTCAGATGGCTGGCCGTAACCACCGTGTTTTGACCGCAGTGGCGGTGGGCCTGGGGACGCGGCACGAGCAGGTGCTGAGCCGGTCGCAGGTGCGCTTCGCCCCGCTGGGTGCGGACGAGATCGAAGCCTATGTCGGCACGGGTGAGCCGATGGGTAAGGCTGGCGCCTACGGCGTGCAGGGCAGGGCGGCGGCCTTCATTGCCCATATCTCGGGCAGTTACTCTGGCATCATGGGCCTGCCCCTTTACGAGACCGCGCAGCTGTTGCGCCGGTTTCAGGTTCGGGTCAAGGCTTAGGCACCATGCAAGAAGACATACTGATCAATTGGGCGCCGCAGGAGACGCGGGTTGCCATTGTGGAAAACGGCGTGCTGCAGGAGCTGCACGTGGAACGCACACTTGAGCGCGGCTTGGTCGGCAATGTCTACCTGGGCAAGGTAGCGCGGGTGCTGCCAGGGATGCAGTCGGCCTTCATCGACATTGGGTTGGAGCGCGCGGCCTTTTTGCATGTGGCCGACGTCTGGCACCGGCAAC
>RFWA01000209.1 GCA_009922295.1 Betaproteobacteria bacterium | reverse complement strand
GATCGGGGCCTGGCTGCAGGTGGTAAGCACCCGCGATCCGCTCTGCGCCACCATGCCTGATGCGGCGTTCTAGGCGCTGACGCCTCAGCGTGATCGCCAGGCCCGTCGGCCAAAGCCCAGCAGGGACAGTGCCACCATGACCATCAAGCCCGGTTGCAACACCTGGTTTTCTGCAAAATCGAGTGGCTCCGTCCCTAGCGTGTAAAGCGTGGCCGCCAGCAGCAGCACCAACAGCCACTGTGCCACGCCGGTCGGCCTGAACCAGGCCGGGTTCATGCGCAGCCACAGGGCATGGCCCAGCGCCCCGGCGATCAGTCCTATTGCAGCACCCGCCAGCACATCACCCGGCCAGTGCGCACCGACGGCGATGCGCGACATTCCTGCGGCCGCAGCCAGACCAAACAGCCAGAACGGGCGCCGGCCTGGGCGATCGGTGCAGGCCAGATAGAGCGCGGTGGCGGCGGCAAAGGCGGTGACAGTGTGGCCCGAAGGAAATGATTCCAGGTGCAGAGGCTCGCCCAAAATGTGAAATTGCGCCGCGTCCAGCACCGCCGCCGGTCGGGGGCTTTGCAGCCAGGCCTTGATGCCTCGCGACAGCAGGCTGGCGAAAGGCGCCGCGCACAGCCAGGCCCACATCAGCCGCGGGGCCAGTACCAACAGGGGCGAGCTCATCGCCAGCAGGCCCCACCCGTTGCCCAGCAAGGACAGCCCGGCCCACAGGCTGCTGCCCAGCTGGGCGCAGGCGTGATTCAGTGCGAGAAACAGGCGCGGCTCGAACCAGCCAAGCCAGACCGGCGCGCCTAACAGAAGCATCAGCAAGGCCACCGCCATGGTTGCGCGAAGTCGGGAGTGGCCGCCTGAGGGCGCAGCACTCAAGCCTGTACCCCGTTGTTGCCCTGCCAGCCACGGCAGTCGTAGAAGCGGAACTCGGACAACAAGGCGCCCCATCGGCGCACTGGCATGCTGTCGAGCAGCTGGCACTCTTCAAAGCCCTCTGGGCCCACAGGCAACGCAAACGGCATCAGCGACCAGTCCACCAGCAGGGCGTTGCCCCCGGCCGCTAGTGGCGCGGTCCATAAATCAAACTGATCGACCCGGTGGTCGAGCACCTGAACCGGCAGCGGGCGCGCGTACCAGCCCAGGCGGCTGGCCAGGGTCCAGTGCTGTACGGCCAAGGCGCTTAGGCCATGGGCCGACGCGAGCAGTCGGGCCCGTTCACCGGCCATATCCCAGCCGTGCAGGTCGGCGAAGGGGTTGGCCGCCTGGGCCTCGCCCGGTTCGTTGTCGGGCCAGGGCGCCAGGCCGGCGGCCATGGCGCCGAGCAGCAGGGTGAGTGCCACCGCCTGCAAGCTGGCCACTGTGCTCAGCAGCCAACGCCGGCCCTGCTGCAGAGCGCGGGCCAGACCCAGCCCGGTAAAAGGCACCAGCGCGGCCCAGGCCGGTGCTGTCCAGTGCGGCAGGCTGCTGCCGCCGGCTGATAACAGGGCAAGTACGCTAAAGGGCAGCACAAAGAACAGCACCGTCAAGCGCCCATGATCCGAATTTGCCCGGCGCCAGCCTGGTCCGGCCCACAGCAGCAGCGGCCCGTAAGCCAACAACTGCAGCAGGCCAAAGGCCAGCAAGGGCCGCAGCTGCCAGCCGGCGCCGGCGCCATGCTGGGCCTGGTAATTGAAGGACAGCCAGTGGTGCTGTGCATTCCACACCAGCACCGGGGCGACCAGCATCAGCGCCAGCAGCGTGGCGGCCCACAACCAAGGTTGAAGCAACAGCCGCCAGCCGTGGGTCCGCAGCAGGCAGATTGCCACGGCCAGCGCGGCCAGGATGGCGGTGTATTTGCTCAGGCCAGCCAGACCCAGCAGCAGGCCCAGCAGCAGCCAATCGCGCGGCCGGCTCAGCGCCAGTGGCTGCATCAGACGAATGGTTTGGTGCATCAGTGCCAGACTCAGCAGCGTCAGCAGGCTGTCGGGCAGCAGGCCGATGGCCAACACATTGAACAGCGGCGCCAGCGAAAAAACGATCACCGCCGCCAGGCCTGCTCTCTCGGGCGCAAGCTCGCTGCCCTGGCTGAGTTGCTGCGCCATTTGCTGGATCAGCCAGCCCGAGGCCAACCAGATCAGGCCTGGCAGCAGCCGCAGCACCGCCACCGGTGCGTCCAGCGCCACCAGCGGCCACTGCAGCCAGCCCACCATGGGCGGATGGTCAAAATAGCTCAGCGCCGGGTGCAGCGCGTAAAGCAGGTAGTGCGCCTCGTCCACGGACAGCCCGTGCAGCGCACCCACCGTGGCATGCAGCACAAAACCCAGCCCCAGCAGAATCTGGGCTGACCTTTGGGCGGGCAGGGGGTGGGCTGACATGGGCTGGGGCCAGGCAATGGATGACAAAGCGAAGAGTCTAACTTGCAGTATCACTAACGGTGGCGCCGTCAGCGTCTCACGGCGGTGGGCAAGGACCGTTCGAATATTAAAACTAAAAGCCTTACACTATTTCAGAGTCATTTGACTCAAGACATATACAAAGTAGTGTTGAGTGATCTTCAAACAGCTGCAACTGTTCAGTGGAATAAGGGCCAGGGTTGGCATGCTGGGTCATGTGCTGTCCCGATTGACTGTCCTGCGTCGGCCGCCGGTGACCGAAGAGTTTTACCGGCAAATCTTGTTTACGGGTACCAGCGCCGCCGGTAGCATGGTGATACGCGGGGCTTTTATCGGAACCCTGCTGATCGCTTACGTGATTAATGTGCTTGAAGCGGACGTCACCCTGGCTGTCAAAATTTTGCTGATGGTGGTCATGCGAGAGTTTGGGCCTTTGTTGGCAGCTATTTTGGTTATTCAACGCAGCGGCACGGCAATAGCAACTAATCTGTCCTTGATGCATATCTCCGGCGAAATTGATTGTTTGCGCCAGCTGCGAATTGATCCGTATGACCTTCTGGTCGTGCCACGGGTTGTCGGCATGGCGCTATCGCTGGCAGTGTTGACTTTTTACGTGCAAGTCATTGCAGTGGGGGGTGGTATTTTTCTCAGTGCCCTCATGATTGACGTCTCGGTCGAGGAACTGGCCGATAACTTCTTTCGATTCGTGAGCATCAGGGACATCACTTATTCGGTGCTGAAGAGCCTGTTGTTTGGCAGTGCAATTGCTCTGATCTCCTGCTACCACGGCCTGAATCCTTCTGACAATTCGATCAACGCCGTGCCCAAGGCTGCTGTCAATGCGGTGATGGAAAGTACGTTGGCGGTGATGACCTTGAATGCCGTGTTCGCCTACCTGGCGTTCGGGCTGTTATTTTTTGGTCTTATTCGGGCACAGGCATGATTGCAGTACCCTGGAATGCCTTGCCGAAGACAGCAGTTGAGCCCAAAGACACGTCTTGGGTGGCGCTGGCTTATAAATCTGCTTCAGAGGATTTGATGCAAGATTCGATTTGTATTCCGGTGGGGGGAAGTCATTGCATCACGGCACCTGCCTGTTTGACGGCAGAGCTGTTTGCAGCAGTCGTGGGCTTCAAGTTGGTGGGTGGTGCTTACTTGATGGTCCTGGGGCAGGATGTTGATGCCATCGACGTGTCTGCGCGTGAAGAGCTGCTGACCCGAACCTCTGTGTTGCCTGCAAAGGGGGGCTTGATCAGCTATTTGAATGCTTGGGAAAACATCTCTTTGCCGCTTGGTTTCCACCGGCCCAAGCTCTTGCCCAATGTTGCACCTGTGGTGCTGGATTTATTGAGTGGCTTTGGTATGGAGCCCCGTGCCTTACTGGCAAAGATGCCCAGTGTGTTGACCGCTCGCGAAAAACTTGCCGTGGTGTGGACGCGTGTGCTGCTGGAGTCCCCGGCCCTGGTGCTCGCAGAGGCTTCAGGTTTTGGACGCGAGGCAGACACTGCACTTGGCATGCCTTTGGCGGAATTTTCTACGGCTTACCAATTACAAAATCCAGCCGGGACATTCATCCAGCTTGAGAATACTCCGGGAAACTGACATGCCTGCATTACAACCATGAGCACAGACACCCTATCACCGGCGCAAACCTACAACCCTCCCAGGCGCTTTGCGGGTATTGAACATAAAGTCAATCGCTTTTTTCTCCTGGCACTGGTCGGCCTGATCGGGTTGATTGGCTTGGTCAGCTACAAGCAGGGTCTTTTCGTGCGGCATGTCCCTCTGTATTTTCTGACGACCGATGCAATGGGCATCAGCAAGGGGATGTCTATCCGATTGTTCGGATTTCAGGTGGGCGTCGTTAGCGGTTTGCTGATCAGCGAGGGTGGCGTCAAAGTCGATCTGGCCATCACTGAGGAGCATATCAGCAGGATTGTCAAGGGTTCTCGGATCAAACTTGTCCGTGAGAGCTATATCGGCGGTGCTAGCCTTCAAATCATGCCCCCAGTCAAAGGCGAGATGCCTGCCACGGTGATTCAGGCTGGCGACGAGCTGGTCTTCGTCGCCAGCCCCTCTATGGGCGGCATCGTTGATGATCTCAGGAGCCAAGTCACGCCATTGATCAGCGATATGCGAGGTGTGCTCGCGGAGTTCAATCACCCGGATAGTGATTACCGCCGCTCTATCAAGAGTGCCAGCGAATTTGTGCAGCAATTGCCGGGCACCAACCAGGATGCCCGACGTTTGCTCAAGAGCGCGGATCACGCGGTGCAATCGGCAGAAACGACCTTGGTTTCGCTGTCCCGCATCGGGGAACAGGCAGAGCGGCAGTTGCCAGTGCTGGTCGGCAAGGCTGCCTTGACCATGGATTCCATTTCTGGGGTTGCGGAGCAGTTACAGGTGGTCACCCGGGACAATGGGGCGGCTTTGAATGTCGCTTTGCAAAGTGTGCCGACCCTGATGCGTGAGGCCGGTGGTCTGATGCGAAATGCCAACGACCTTGTGCAAGAGGCCGGTGACGTGATGCTCGAAGGGCGCGCTGTGGTCGGTGCCGTTCGGCAGGTCTGGCCGATACGGAACATCCTTGAGCCCCGGGCGACCAGGACCCTGACCATTGACAGTTTCGAGTCAGCAGTTCCCGCCCGATCCTTGCCGGCACTTGCGCCT
>RFWA01000208.1 GCA_009922295.1 Betaproteobacteria bacterium | reverse complement strand
GCAGCTGACTGCTCGCAGCCCACTCTGGCCCAACAAACCATGGGGCGCCGGCCAGGTAGTCGGCCAGCATCGGTAAAGCGTCAAAGCCCCAGAACAAACGGTCGTCCACCATCAGAGTGGGCACCCCGAACACGCCGCGGGCGATGGCTTCGTCGGTGTGGGTTTTCAGGTCGGCCTTGACGGCCTCGTCGGCTGGGTCACGCGAGGGCGCCAGTTGTTGGGTCAATGCGGCCAGACGCTGAGGATCGCCGGCAAAGGCGCCGCCGTGCCAGACGTGGCGCAGCAGGGTCTCGCACACGTAACGGTTGGGCAAGCCCATGGGATCACAGGCCACCGCCAAGCGCAGCAGCGCCAGAGAATTGAAAGGATGGGCCGCCGGCAAGGCCAGCTCAAGGCCATGACGATGGGCCAGCCACAGCACCTGGCGGTACGTCCAGTCGCGCTTGCCTGGCATCTCGGCCGGACCCAGTGCGCCAAACAGCACCGGCTTGTAGCTCACCCGGTAGCTGTGGCCCATCAAGGCCTGGGGCAGTTGCTCGAAAGCCAAATAGGCGTAGGGCGAGATCGGGTCGAAGTAAAAGGTGATGTGTTTCATGCTGCGCGGGCCACCATGCGTTGCTCGATCAGGGCCCAGACCTGGCGTTTTACAGGCAGGCTCGCGCCGCTCCACTGGCAGATTTCGTCCAGCGTGCGCCAGCAGCCTACGCACAACCCGCTGGCTGCGTCCATGCGGCACACCGAGATACAGGGAGAAGGCACTAATGCGCCGCCAGCCCTTGCCAATGCTGCACGTTTAGCTATTATTTCAATAGCATTTTCCAGCCCTACGGCAGGGTTGGTCTGGATCATGTCCACACTCAACTCGCGCGCTGGCTGAGCAGCGCCGTCGCCACCCGGGAGTTCGGCCGGCGCTGCAACTGAGCGCTGATGTACTCACCCGCGTCGACCAGGCGTTCAAGGTCGATGCCGGTGTCAATGCCCATGCCATGCAGCATGAACACCAAGTCTTCGGTGGCCACGTTGCCGGTGGCGCCCTTGGCATAGGGGCAGCCGCCCAGCCCGGCCACCGAAGCGTCGAACTGCCAGATACCCATCTGCAGACAGGCCAGGGTGTTGGCCAACGCCTGGCCGTAGGTGTCGTGGAAGTGGCCTGACACCTCGTCCAAGCCGAAGTGCTGCAGCGTAGCGGCCATGGCGCGCTGCACCTTGAGCGGGGTGCCGACGCCAATGGTGTCGGCTACGCCAATATGCTGGACCCCGATGCCTTTCATCAGGCCCGCCAGGTAGCCCACCCGCTCTGGGGCCACCTCGCCCTCGTAGGGACAGCCCGCGATGCAGGACATGGCGCCGCGCACCGGGATGCCGGCCGCACGGGCTGCCGCCACCACCGGGGCAAAGCGCTCTATGCTCTGGGCGATCGAGCAATTGATGTTGCGTTGGCTGAAGGTCTCACTGGCGGCGCCAAACACCACGATTTCGTCGGGTTGGCTGGCGCGCGCCGCCTCAAAACCCTGCAAATTGGGAGTAAGCACCGAGTAACGCACATCTGGCAGACGGGTAATGCCAGCCATGACCTCGGCGTTGTCGGCCATCTGCGGCACCCATTTGGGCGACACAAAGCTGGTGACCTCGATGGCTTTCAGGCCGGCGGCTTGCAGCCGGTGCACCAGCTCAATCTTGACAGCGGCGGGCACCGCCTGTTTTTCGTTTTGCAGGCCATCGCGGGGCCCGACATCGACAATCTTGACACGGGTGGGTAGGGTCATCTCAATAGCCTCTTTGCCGGTCAACGATACCGGTTATCGGCTCACCCCGTGTCAGGGCCCCGATTTTGTCCACGATCTGCGCGATGCTTTTGCCCGGCAGAGTACCCGCCGATATATGCGGTGTGACCCGGATCTGCGGGTGGCGCCAAAACGGATGCTCGGGCGGCAGCGGCTCGGTGCGGAACACATCGAGCGTGGCCCCGGCCAGTTGGCCACTGGCCAGCAGCGGCAGCAGATCGTCCTCCACCAGGTGGCCACCGCGTGCCACATTGATCAGGTACGCCCCGCGTTTCAATTGCCCGAGGGTTTCGCGGTTCAAGATGCCTTGGGTATCGGGCGTGAGCGGCAGCAGGCACACCAGCACGCGGCAGCGGGCTAAAAAATGGGGCAACGCGGCCAGGCCGGCATAGCAATCCAGGGCTGAGAGCCCCTTGGGCGTACGGCTCCAGACCCGCTCCCCCAGCACACCCAGTCCCATCACACCCACAGGAAAGGCCGAACGGTCTGGCGCTAACTGGCGCTGCCAGCGCCCTGTCTGTGCATCAGCCTCGTAAGCCGCAAAGTGACGCATGTGCCGAACCACCGCATGACAGACGTATTCAGCCATCTGCACCGCCATGCCGGCGTCATCAAGCCGGACCACCAAGGCCTGGGCCGGCAGGCGCAGCTTCATGAGCGCATCGACACCGGCGCCGACGTTGAAGATGGCACGCAACTGCGGTTGTTCATCAAAAAATTGCTGCGGTGGCGCCCAGACCACCGCCATGTCGGCCTGGGGTGCGCCGGGTTGCCAAAGGGTCACTGAGGCCTGCGGCAAGGCCGTCTGAAGTTCACCTATCCAAAGACTGGCGTTGTCATCTTTACAGCAAAAACTGATGTTCATTGTGTCTCCTCATGCGCCTAGGGTCAGCAGCGCAGCACCCTCGCCGACCTGGTCGCCCGGCGAGTACAGCAGTTCGCCCACCACGCCGTCGGCCGGGGCGGCGATCGTGTGCTCCATTTTCATGGCGTCCAGCACCGCCAGCGCCTGGCCGCGTTTGACACGGTCGCCCGCCTTGACGGCAAACGACACCACCTTGCCCGGCATGGGCGCAGTCAGGCGACCCCCCTCTGCCTGCGCGTCACCGGCGTGGGCCAAGAGGTCGATGGTGGTGAGCTGCGTGGCGCCCTTGGCGGTGTGGACATGGGCCACATCACCACGCCGATAAACATGCACCACCTCGCTCAGGTCGCCCCAATGCAGAGCAATACCGGTGCCAGCCGCCGCAAAGCGCAACTCGCCCGGCGTGCCAGCCACGCTGAGCAGCAGGCTGCCGTCTCGCCGGTAGCGCAGGCTGGCCGGTACCTCGTCCGCCCCCTGGCGAAAGCTAAAGCGCCTAACCCATTCGCCCAGGCTGCGCCAGCCGTCGGTCTGGCCGAACGGACCTGCACCCTGTGCGGCCCGCTCAGCCAGCAAAGTGCGCGCCACCTCGGCCGCGCAGGCCAGCGGCACACTGACCCGGGTCTGACCAAACAGCGCCGCTGCCTCGCGGGGGATCAGCGCCGTGTCCAGGTCAGCCTGAGCAAATGAGCGGCTCTGCACCACATGGCGCAGAAACTGCACATTGGTCTGCAGGCCGACGATGTGGGTCTGCGCCAGCGCTACATCGAGCCGGGCCAGCGCCTCTTCCCGCGTGTCGCCGTGGACGATCAGCTTGGCGACCATCGAATCGTAATAGGGTGAGATGGCATCGCCCTGTCGGACGCCTGAGTCCACCCGAACGCCATGGTCGGCCCGCTCAAAGGTGGTGCAGGCCGGCAGTGCATAGACGTCGAGCCGGCCGGTGGCA
The DNA here is from genome assembly GCA_009922295.1 of Betaproteobacteria bacterium. Classification (GTDB taxonomy): domain Bacteria; phylum Pseudomonadota; class Gammaproteobacteria; order Burkholderiales; family Burkholderiaceae_C; genus Rhodoferax. The sequence goes on along the minus strand of RFWA01000208.1, from coordinate 1,450 downwards.
GGCAAAAAATTATTGTCTGGGTTTTCGGCGCAAATGCGGGCCTCGATGGCGTGGCCGTTCAGGCGCAGCTGATGCTGCAGCAAAGGCAGCGGCTCGCCACTTGCCACGCGCAACTGCCACTCCACCAAATCAAGGCCGGTAATGGCTTCGGTCACCGGGTGCTCCACCTGAAGCCGGGTGTTCATCTCCATGAAGTGGAAAGCCCCCACGCTTGCCACTGCGTGTGCTGCGCTGCCCCCCGAGGGGGCCTTCGCGCCTTGGGGCGGCCCGGCGGCGCTCATGGTCTCTACGATGAACTCGACCGTGCCGGCCCCCACATAGTGCACTGCCCGGGCGGCGGCCACGGCCGCTTCGCCCATCTGCTGGCGCAGCGCCGGCGTCATGCCGGGTGCCGGGGCTTCCTCCAGCACCTTCTGGTGGCGGCGCTGCACCGAGCAATCTCGCTCGTGCAGGTACACAAAATTGCCCTGGGTATCGCCAAACACCTGGATTTCAATGTGGCGCGGGCGCTGCACGTACTTTTCGATCAGCACCGCATCGTCGCCAAAGCTGTTGCGCGCCTCGCGCTGGCAACTGGCCAGCGCGGCAGCAAAGTCCTCCGACTTGTCAACCGCGCGCATGCCCTTGCCGCCGCCGCCAGCACTGGCCTTAATCAACACCGGGTAGCCGATGCTGTCGGCCTCGCGCTGCAGCAACGCGGGGTTTTGGTCGGCGCCGTGGTAACCCGGCACCAGCGGCACGCCGGCGGTGGCCATGAGCTGCTTGGACTCAGCCTTCAGGCCCATGGCGCGAATGGCGGCCGGTGAGGGGCCGATGAACACCAGGCCGGCATCGGCGCAGGCCTGGGCAAAGGCGTCGTTTTCGCTCAGGAAACCGTAGCCGGGGTGCACAGCTTGCGCGCCGGTAGCCTGGGCCGCTTGCAAAATACGCTGCCACTGCAGGTAGCTGTCGCGCGGCGCGTTACCCCCAATGTGAACAGCCTCGTCGCAGGCGGCCACGTGTTTGGCCGAGGCGTCTGCATCCGAGTAAACGGCCACGGTGCGAATGCCCATACGTCGGGCCGTGGCCGCCACCCGGCAGGCGATTTCGCCACGGTTGGCAATCAGGATTTTGGTGAACATGGTGCGGTCTCGTTGAAATTAGGGGCTTGTCCAGCGCGCGATCACGGTGCAGCCATACTTGAGTGTTGCAGCAAGCGCGGTCAGCGCTGCCAAACCACATCGTTGTCTACCGCATAAAGTTTGCAGACTTGGCCATGCCGTTGGCAGTTGCCCAGCGCATGGCCGTGGGCATAGTCTCCCAATGACAAGCTCCAGGCACCGCGATCGCCAACGGCGAATGCCCGCGGACCTTTCGCCTCCAGAAATTTGCTGTAGCCGCTAGACCGAGCCGCCGCACTGATCGGCACCCAGCGAACATCGGCAAGGTCGGCAAACCCGCTGGGCGGAGG
>RFWA01000207.1 GCA_009922295.1 Betaproteobacteria bacterium | reverse complement strand
GAGGTCGGCCGGCTTGTACCAGCTCATGGTGCAGACACCCCGAAGTCCTGCGCCACGGTCGGACCGGGGTAATGAAAGCGCACTGGGCCGTCCGGCAGGGCGTTGACGTATTGGTACACCAGCGGGTCGGTGCTTTGGCGCACCTGGCCGGGCGTACCCTGAGTGGCAATCTTGCCATTGGCCAGGATGATCACATGGTCGGCAATGGCAAAGGTCTGCTCCAGCTCATGCGAGACAAAAATACTGGTGAGACCCATTGAATCATTGAGCTGACGGATCAGGCGCGCAGCCGTGCCGAGCGAGATGGGGTCCAGCCCGGAAAAGGGCTCGTCGTACATCACGAGCTCAGGGTCGAGCGCAATCGCACGCGCCAGGGCGATGCGACGCGCCATGCCGCCTGAAAGGTCGCTGGGCATCAGGTCACGCGCCCCGCGCAGGCCCACGGCGTTGAGCTTCATCAGCACAATGTCACGGATCAGCGGTTCGGGCAGATCGGTATGCTCGCGCAGCGGAAACGCCACGTTTTCAAACACCGACAGGTCAGCAAACAGCGCGCCAAACTGGAACAGCATGCCCATACGCCGGCGCGCAGCGTAAAGGTCGCGCTGGTTCATGGGGCCGATGTCCTGCCCGTCAAACAGGGTCTGGCCGGACTGGGCCCGATTCTGGCCTCCGATGAGCCGCAGGATGGTTGTCTTACCGCCGCCCGAGGCACCCATGAGGGCGGTGACCTTGCCACGCGGCACCACCAAAGAAACGTCATCCAGAATGACGCGATCACCATACCCAAAGGTCAGGTGACGCAACTCGACGAGGGATTCAGAGGGGGATGCAGCCATAAACAGGAGGCCGGGTTTGACCCGGGAGGACTGATCATAAGGGATTGCCCTAATGCCCTGCTGTCACGAACCGATCTTTACCCCAGCATTACCTGGGCAATTCGCTGAAACCCATCAAAAACTCGTCAACAGCACGGGCGGCCTGCCGGCCCTCACGGATGGCCCAGACCACCAAACTTTGGCCACGGCGAATGTCACCGGCAGCAAACACCTTGGACACATTGGTGGCATAGCCGCCCACCAGGTCGGTGCCGGCGCGGGCGTTGCCCCGGGCGTCGCGCTCGATGCCAAAAGCGTCCAGCATGGTGGCGACCGGGCTGACAAAGCCCATCGCCAGCAGCACCAGATCGGCGGCAAGCACCTGCTCGCTGCCCGGCACCTCGGCCATCTTGCCGTCTTTCCACTCGACACGGACTGTCTTGAGGCCGGTGACTTTGCCATCCGCCCCCAGAAACTCTTTGGTGGAGATGGCGAATTCGCGCTCGCAGCCTTCGTCATGGCTGGAGCTGGTCCGCAGCTTGAGCGGCCAGTAGGGCCAGGTGAGCGGCCGGTTCTCTTCCACCGGCGGCTCCGGCATGACCTCGAACTGGGTGACACTGGCGGCGCCGTGGCGGTTGCTGGTGCCGACGCAGTCGCTGCCGGTGTCGCCGCCACCGATCACGATCACTTGCTTGCCCTCGGCACGCAACTGATCGACCAGCGTATCGCCGGCGTTGACCTTGTTTTGCTGCGGCAGGAACTCCATGGCGAAATGAATACCGGCCAGCTCACGACCCGGCACTGGCAGGTCACGCGACTGCTCGGCACCGCCGGTCAGCAGCACGGCATCAAAGTCCTGCTGCAACTGGGCTGGGGACACCGTCTCGTGGGCCCAGTTGGTCACCTTGGAACCCTCAGGAAGCGCACCCACCAGCACGCCGGTGCGAATGGTGACACCCTCGGCCTCCAGCTGCACCACGCGGCGGTCAATGTGGCTTTTTTCCATCTTGAAGTCCGGGATGCCGTAGCGCAGCAGGCCGCCGACCCGGTCATTTTTCTCGAAAAGCGTGACGGCATGGCCGGCGCGGGCCAACTGTTGTGCGGCCGCCATGCCGGCCGGGCCGGAGCCGACCACAGCCACTTTTTTGCCGCTGGCCTGCAAAGCCGGTCGCGGCTGCACCCAGCCCTCGCTCCAGGCCCGGTCGATGATGGCGTGCTCGATCGACTTGATGCCGACGGCGTCGTCGTTCACGTTCAGCGTACAAGCCGCCTCGCAGGGCGCCGGGCAGATGCGGCCGGTGAACTCAGGGAAGTTGTTGGTGCTGTGCAGCACTTCACTCGCGTTCTGCCAGTCACCCTGGTACACCAGCTCATTGAAATCAGGAATGATGTTGTTGACCGGGCAGCCGCTGTTGCAAAACGGCGTTCCACAGTCCATGCATCGCGCCGACTGCTGCTTGGCCTGCTGGTCATCGAGCCCAATGACGAACTCTTTGTAGTTTTTAAGCCGCTCGGGCACAGGCTTGTAGCCCTCGTCGAGCCGCTCAAGCTCCATGAAACCGGTGATTTTTCCCATGATGGTGCTCCTTGTCCTGAGAGTGAGGCCGCCTCAACGTGCGACAGTTGCTTCTTTTTTAATAGCAATAGACTGGTCCCAGGTGTCGAGCAGCTCGCGGGCGCGCTTGCTGCCGGTCCAGCGGTTGTGGTCTTCCAGCAGTTTTTTCAGCTGCGCCTCGTCGGTCTGACCATGGTGCCAGATGGCGCGGGGCACGGTGGCCTCTTGCTCGGCCGGCGTCAGCACCTTCTCCAGCGCCACCATGGCGGTGTTGGCGCGGCGGGCAAACTGGCCGTCTTCGTCGTACACATAGGCGACGCCGCCGCTCATGCCGGCGGCGAAGTTGCGCCCGGTCTTGCCCAGCACGGCCACCGTGCCGCCGGTCATGTATTCGCAGCCATGGTCGCCGGTACCCTCAACCACCGTGGTCGCGCCTGACAGGCGCACCGCAAAGCGCTCGCCGGCCACGCCACTAAAAAACGCCTCACCGCTGGTGGCGCCATACATGACGGTATTGCCGACGATGGTGTTTCTCACCGCATCACCACGGAAATCGATGCTGGGGCGCACCACCACACGTCCGCCGGACAGGCCCTTGCCGGTGTAATCATTGGCGTCACCGATCAGGTACAGCGTGATGCCGCGCGCCAGGAACGCGCCAAAGGACTGGCCGCCGGTGCCTTCGAGCTGGATGCGGATGCTGTCGTCTGGCAGACCCTCAGGGTGTACCTGGGTGACCGCGCCCGAGAGCATGGCACCGACCGAGCGGTTCACGTTGCGCGCCACCTCCATGAACTGCACCCGCTCGCCGCGGTCAATGGCCGGGCGGCATTTGGCAATCAGCACCTGGTCGAGCGCCTTCTCCAGGCCGTGGGCCTGTGTCTCGGTCTGGCGGCGTGGCACCTCGGGGCCGACCGGCGCCATGGCAAACAGGCGGCTGAAATCGAGGCCGCTGGCCTTCCAGTGGTCAATGCCCTGGCGCGTGTCCAGCAGGTCGGCGCGGCCGATCATGTCGTCAAACTTGCGTATGCCCAGCTGCGCCATGATCTGGCGGGCTTCTTCGGCAATGAAGAAGAAGTAATTGACCACATGCTCGGGCTTGCCCGAGAACTTCTTGCGCAGCACCGGGTCTTGGGTGGCCACACCCACCGGGCAGGTGTTGAGGTGACATTTGCGCATCATGATGCAGCCCTCCACCACCAGCGGCGCCGTGGCAAAGCCGAACTCGTCGGCCCCAAGCAGGGCGCCAACAACGACGTCGCGGCCGGTCTTCATCTGGCCGTCGGCCTGCACCCGGATGCGGCTGCGCAGACGGTTGAGCACCAGGGTTTGCTGGGTCTCTGCCAGGCCGATCTCCCAGGGGCTGCCGGCGTGCTTGATGCTGGACCAGGGCGAAGCGCCGGTACCACCATCGTGCCCAGCAATCACCACGTGGTCGCTCTTGCATTTGGCCACGCCGGCGGCGATGGTGCCCACACCAATTTCGCTCACCAGCTTGACGCTGATGCTGGCGTGAGGCGCCACGTTTTTCAGGTCGTGGATCAGCTGCGCCAGGTCTTCAATGGAATAGATGTCGTGGTGCGGAGGCGGCGAGATCAAACCGACGCCGGGCACCGAGTAGCGCAACTTGCCGATGTACTCAGTGACCTTGCCGCCGGGCAACTGGCCGCCCTCGCCCGGCTTGGCGCCCTGCGCCATCTTGATCTGGATCTGGTCGGCGCTGCTGAGGTATTCGGCCGTCACGCCAAAGCGGCCCGAGGCCACCTGCTTGATGCGTGAACGCAGCGAGTCGCCGTCGCGCAGCGGCAAATCCACCTCGACCACGTCCTCGCCGATCACGCTCTTGAGCGAGTCGCCCTGCTTGATCGGGATGCCCTTGAGCTCGTTGCGGTAGCGCGCCGGGTCTTCGCCGCCCTCCCCGGTGTTGCTCTTGCCGCCGATGCGGTTCATGGCCACCGCCAGCGTGGCGTGGGCCTCGGTGCTGATGGAGCCCAGTGACATGGCGCCGGTGGCAAAGCGTTTGACGATCTCGCTGGCCGGCTCGACCTCGTCGACGGGAATCGCGCGGCTCGGATCGAGCTTGAACTCAAACAGGCCGCGCAGCGTCATGTGGCGCCGGCTCTGGTCGTTGATCAGCTGGGCGTATTCCTTGTAGGTGCTCCAGTTGTTGGCGCGGGTGCTGTGCTGCAGCTTGGCGATGGCGTCGGGTGTCCACATGTGCTCTTCACCGCGGGCACGCCAGGCGTACTCGCCGCCGGTATCAAGCATGGTGGCCAACACCGGGTCGGCGCTAAAGGCCGCGCGGTGCATGCGGATGGCCTCTTCGGCGATCTCGAACACACCAATACCCTCGACCCGGCTGGGCGTGCCGCTGAAGTATTTGGCGATGGTAGCGCTGCTCAGGCCAATCGCCTCGAACAGCTGGGCACCGCAGTAGCTCATGTAGGTGGACACACCCATCTTGGACATGATCTTGGACAGGCCCTTGCCCACCGCCTTGATGTAGTTGTAGATGGCCTTGTCGGCGCTGAGCTCACCCGGCAGGTTTTTGTGCATGCTGGCCAGGGTTTCCAGCGCCAGATAGGGGTGGACCGCCTCGGCGCCATAACCGGCGAGAACGCCGAAGTGGTGCACCTCACGCGCGGTGCCGGTCTCGACCACCAGACCAGCCGAGGTTCGCAGGCCGGCCAGCACCAG
>RFWA01000206.1 GCA_009922295.1 Betaproteobacteria bacterium | reverse complement strand
ACCTTGAACATGGAAATGCACCCTATTTGAATCGGCAATTTTTCAGCGCCATGGCCACGACGATGCCGGAAAACTGGCTGCTGTTTATTGCCGAACGGGATGGAAGACCAATCGCTTCAAGTTTGATAGCAATCAAGCCAAGCGGGACAAGGGTTAGCGCCGAATTTGATCCTGAAAGCCAAGGTGCTGTAGCCTATGGCCGCTACTGGGGAGCGCTGGAACGGGTGGACTGCCTGCACTTTGAGGCATGCTACTACCAGCCACTGCAATGGTGCATCGAACACGGCTACCAGCGCTTTGAGGGGGGTGCCCAAGGCGAGCATAAACTAGCACGAGCGTTGCTCCCAGTCATGGCCACCAGCGCACATTGGCTGGCTCATCCGGCGTTTGCCGATGCTGTCGAGAAATTTTTGGTCCGCGAGGGCGACGGCATCAGCGATTACATGGACGAATTGCGTCAGCGCAGCCCTATGCGCAAAACTGACAGCTAATTCAAATCAGTCTTGCGGGATGCTCGCTACCAATCCCATTTCCGCATTGCTCATGAGTGCATCCATGTTGATGACGATCAGCATCCTGTCGCCAACACTGGCCAGGCCGGTGATGAATCTTGCATCGACCGCAGCCTCGAACTGAGGCGCAGGCTTGATGGCATCCATTGCCAGAGTAACCACATCGGACACGGCGTCCACGACCGCGCCGAGCACAGTACCCCGGACATTGAGGATGATGACAACTGTGAACTCGTTATAAGCGACTGACTCAATGTTGAGCTTGAGCCGCAGGTCGACGATCGGTACGATGACGCCACGCAAATTAATGACACCCTTGATGAACTCGGGGGCGTTCACCATCCGCGTAGGAACTTCATAGGATCGAATTTCCTGCACGCGCAGAATATCAATCGCGTAGTCTTCCTGTCCGAGGCGCAAAGTCAGGTATTGGCTGCCTTCAATGAGGCTTTTCCGGGCGTGCCCCGCCGACTGGAAAGATTTTGAATTTCTGTTTTGCATCAGTTCCATGATGTCGACTCCTAGCACCGCTCGGACGCAGTGCCTTCATGATACACGCGGGTCAGGTCTTAGCCTTGTTGTAGTTGGCAATGCCGTCCATGATTTCCTGCCGTGCCGACTCTGGTCCTTCCCAGCCCAGAATCTTGACCCATTTGCCCTCCTCCAAATCCTTGTAATGCTCAAAAAAATGAGCGATGGTCTTCAGGCGCAGCGGATTGAGGTCTTCCGGCTTTTGCCATTGTGAGTAAATCGACAGGATTTTGTCGGTGGGCACAGCCAAGATCTTGCCATCTTCGCCGGCTTCGTCCCGCATCTTCAGAATGCCAATGGCGCGGCAAGTGACCACCACGCCCGGAATCAAAGGCACAGGCGTTACGACCAACACGTCGACCGGGTCACCATCACCTGAAATGGTCTTGGGCACATAGCCATAGTTGGTCGGGTAATGCATGGACGTACTCATGAAGCGGTCCACGAAGATAGCGCCGGTGGCCTTGTCAACTTCATATTTGACGGGATCTGCATTCATCGGGATTTCAATGATCACATTGAAAGCTTCTGGGACGTTTTTGCCGGGAGTGACGTTGTCGAGGGACATGGTGTTGTTTCTGGTTACGTTGAATCGAAGGGAACTAAGTATTAACCCTGATTTTACTTGCTCGTCACTTGCAGCGGCTGAATAAGCACCCTTTTCACGTTACAGTCCGCCGGTTGGCCAATCGCCGGCGTCCACTCCGCAGTGGCCGTTTCACGGTGAGGAAGCAACGCAGCGGTGGGGTCAACGACGTTGCCCTACCTTCAGCGAAACAACTGGAGACTCATCTATGGCAGGCAACTCAGCGCTGATTCTGGCGCTCGTTTGTGGATTTATCGCCGTTGCATACGGCATTTGGGCTCGCAGCTGGATTCTGTCTCAGGATCCCGGCAATGCGCGAATGCAAGAGATTGCAGCGGCGATTCAAACTGGCGCAGCAGCCTATTTGGCGCGGCAATACAAGACCATCGCCATCGTAGGCGTTATTTTGACGGTCCTGATCGCTATCTTTCTGGACGGACTCAGCGCCATCGGCTTCGTGGTTGGCGCGGTGCTGTCAGGGGCTTGCGGCTTCATTGGCATGAACGTCTCTGTGCGCGCCAATGTGCGCACAGCACAAGCCGCCACCAAAGGTATTGGCCCGGCACTGGACGTCGCGTTCCGGGGGGGCGCTATCACTGGCATGTTAGTGGTTGGGTTGGGGCTGTTGGGAGTCACGGCTTTCTACTGGTTTCTGGTGGGCAATGGCAACCTCACGCCCGATAAAAATCTGGCTAAATTGCTGAATCCGCTGATCGGCTTCGCATTTGGATCCTCGCTGATTTCTATTTTTGCCCGCTTGGGCGGTGGGATTTTCACCAAAGGCGCCGACGTGGGTGCCGACCTGGTGGGCAAGGTCGAAGCTGGCATTCCAGAAGATGACCCTCGCAATCCTGCCGTGATCGCTGACAACGTTGGCGACAACGTTGGTGACTGCGCGGGCATGGCGGCCGATCTCTTTGAAACCTATGCGGTCACATTGATCGCCACCATGGTGCTCGGCGCCCTGCTGGTGACTTCCGCTGGTACCAGTGCCGTTATTTACCCGCTGGCCCTCGGCGCCGTGTCGATCATTGCATCCATCATCGGTTGCTTTTTCGTCAAGGCGAGCCCAGGAATGAAGAATGTCATGCCGGCGCTGTACAAAGGCTTGGCAGTTGCCGGTGGTCTGTCCTTGATCGCCTTCTACTTCGTCACCCAGTGGTTGATGCCGGACAACGCTATCACCGCCACCGGCAGCCAGATGAAGCTGTTTGGCGCTTGCGCTGTTGGTCTGATCTTGACTGCAGCATTGGTTTGGATCACGGAGTACTACACCGGCACACAGTACGCGCCGGTACAGCACATTGCGCAAGCGTCCACCACGGGCCACGGCACCAACATCATTGCCGGCCTCGGCGTATCCATGCGATCTACCGCCTGGCCCGTGATCTTTGTCTGTGTCGCCATCTGGACCTCTTACTCACTGGCCGGACTGTACGGCATCGCGATTGCCGCAACGTCCATGCTCAGCATGGCTGGCATCGTGGTGGCGCTCGACGCCTACGGTCCGATCACTGACAACGCAGGCGGCATCGCCGAAATGGCAGAGCTGCCCGCTAGCGTGCGCGAGATCACTGACCCGCTGGACGCTGTGGGCAACACCACCAAGGCCGTGACCAAAGGCTATGCCATCGGTTCCGCCGGCCTGGCTGCCCTGGTTCTGTTTGCTGACTACACCCACAAGCTGGAGAGCTATGGCAAGGTCATCACTTTTGACTTGAGCAATCCCATGGTCATCATCGGACTGTTCATCGGCGGGCTGATTCCTTACCTCTTCGGCGCCATGGCCATGGAAGCCGTTGGCCGCGCAGCAGGGTCGGTGGTGGTGGAAGTCCGGCGGCAATTCCGGGAGATCAAAGGCATCATGGATGGCACTGGCAAGCCCGAGTACGACACAGCCGTCGACATGCTGACCACAGCCGCCATCAAAGAGATGATGATTCCCTCATTGCTGCCCGTTGTAGCCCCGATTTTGGTAGGTCTGGTCCTCGGCCCTGCGGCTTTGGGCGGCTTGCTGATGGGCACGATCGTGACCGGCCTATTTGTGGCAATTTCCATGTGTACCGGCGGCGGCGCCTGGGACAATGCCAAAAAGTACATCGAAGACGGCCACCACGGTGGCAAGGGGTCTGAAACGCACAAGGCTGCGGTCACTGGTGACACGGTAGGCGACCCCTACAAGGACACGGCCGGCCCGGCGATCAATCCGCTGATCAAGATCATCAACATCGTGGCGCTGTTGATTGTTCCCGTGATGATGAAGATTCACGGCGGCTGAACCGGTTCGCATGAGGTCAAGGCCCGCTTCGGCGGGCCTTTTTTTGGGCAGGCACTTACACAACGACTGAAGCGGCCATCCACCAAAAGATCGGGGCCGTCCGTTAGCGTTATTGGGAAATTGGTGGTTTTATGAATCAGCGTTTCATCCGAATCGCCCTCGGGCTATGCGTCACACTGCCCTTTATGCTGCATTTGCTGCACATGCCTCGCCTGGGTGTGCTGGATCAGATGGATCAGAGTATCGCGGACATCAGGATGCATCTGGACAACGAGTTCCGAAGCTTCAAGTCGGATCCTGTGAAAAAGGCAGTGGTAGATTCCATCGTCATTCTTGACATCGATGAACAAAGCTTGGCCAGTCTGGGTCGTTGGCCCTGGAGTCGCGACAAACTGGCGAATATCATGGACTTGCTGTTTGACAAGTACCAAATTGGGGTGCTGGGTTTTGACGTCGTATTTGCAGAACCAGATACCAGCTCCGGCCTGAATACGTTAAAGGCACTTGAAAGAGGCCCGCTCAAAGACAGCCCAGGTTTTGCCGCATCGTTGCAGCGCCTGGCACCCAGCCTGGACTACGATGCGCGCTTTGCCGAGTCCATCAAGGGGCGCAATGTCGTCTTGGGCGCCTACCTTAGTAACGAAAAGGGCGCGGCCAAAAGCGGCAGGCTCTCTGCGCCACCAACGCCCGCCTCCGGCTTTCCTGAACTGGGTGTGAACTGGTACCAGTGGTATAGCCACGGCGGAAATTTGCCCGACTTGGCTGGCGCCGCAGCCAGTACAGGCATTTTCAACTCCGTGGCAGATAGCGATGGCGTCTTCAGACGCACACCGGCAGTTTTTAAATACCAGGGCGACTACTATGAGGCCCTGTCGGTTGCGGTGCTTCGCTCCATGCTCAATGCGCCCCCCGCCATGCCCGGCGCCTTTGCCGGCGGTGCTTTGGAACAATCTGCCGGCTACTTGAAGATTGAGTGGATGACAATCAACGCGCCCGGACAGCGTCCGCTGCGCGTTCCTGTGGACAGCGAGGCCAACATGCTGATCCCCTATCGTGGCAAGGGCGGCCCCGAAGGCGGCACCTTCAAGTACATCTCACTCGCAGACGTTGCGTCCGGCAAAACACCGCTCGCCGACCTCAAAGGCAAGATCACCTTGGTCGGGACGTCTGCGCCAG
>RFWA01000205.1 GCA_009922295.1 Betaproteobacteria bacterium | reverse complement strand
TTGGCGGCGCAGTCCTCGCCAAAGGTGCCCATGGAGCGGCCACTCTCGTAGGCGTCTTCCAGGCCGTCGAGCATCATGTGATCAAAAATGCGGTCGTGCCCAATGCGGTAGCCCCCGCGCGCCTTGGGCAACAGGTAGGGCGCGTTGGTCATACTCTCCATGCCACCGGCCACCAGCACGTCGGCGCTGCCGGCCAGCAGCATGTCATGCGCCAGCATGGCCGCGCGCATGCCAGACCCGCACATCTTGCTCAGCGTGATGGCACCCGCGCTATTGGGCAGGCCCCCTTTGAAAGCCGCCTGGCGCGCTGGCGCCTGGCCCTGGTCGCCCTGAAAACTGCCCATGGGCGTGCGGGCTGCGCCCACAATAACGATCGATTCACGCATGACGGCGTCCTTTCAAATGGAGGGAATTCAGGCTATGAAGCGCTCGGCCGCGCGGCTGGTCAAAGCAAAGCGCCTCTCACGGTCATAGGGAAACACATCGAGCACATGGCCGGCCTGAACGCGGTCTTTGTGCGCCTGCCAAAACGCGGCCTCCAGCAGGTCGGCATGGTGTTTCATGAAGATGCTGCGAACTGCCGGGTTGCCAAGCAAAAACGGCCCGAAAGTCTCGGGAAACACATCCTTGGGGCCGACGTTGTACCAGACCTCGCCTGACATTTCGTCTTCCTCGTTGCGCGGTGCCGGCACCTTGCGGAAGTTGCAGTCGGTGATGTATTCGATCTCATCGTAGTCGTAAAACACCACCTTGCCGTGACGCGTGATGCCAAAGTTCTTCCACAGCATGTCACCCGGAAAGATGTTGGCTGCCACCAGGTCCTTGATGGCGTTGCCATACTCGATCACGCCACGCTCGATCTGCTCGCGTGCCCGCTGGGCGGCTGGGCTGGTGTTGGCCGGGTCGGTGCCGCCAGCGTCAAAAGCCTCTTGCAGGTAGATGTTTAGCGGGATCATGCGGCGCTCTATATAGACGTGCTTGATGATCACCTCCAACTGGCCGTCGCCGTCGCGGTCGCTGATCTCAAGCTGGCTGGGTGCAAATTTTTCGATTTCAGCAATCAGCTCGTCATCGAAGCGCTGGCGCGGAAATGCCACTTCGCTGTACTCCAGCGTGTCGGCCATGCGCCCAACCCGGTCGTGTTGCTTGACCAGCAGGTACTTGCCCTTGATCTGCTCGCGCGTGGTGTCTTTTTGCGGTGGGTAATAGTCCTTGATCACCTTGAACACGTAGGGGAACGAGGGCAGGTCAAACACCAGCATCACCATGCCTTTGATGCCGGGTGCGATGCGAAACTTGTCGCTGGAATGCCTCAGGTGGTGTAAAAAGTCGCGGTAGAAAAGGGTTTTCCCCTGCTTGGCCAGGCCGAGCGCGTTGTAGATCTCATTGCGCGGCTTGCGCGGCATCATGCTGCGCAAAAACTGAACATAGCCCGATGGAATCTCCATGTCCACCATAAAGTAAGCCCGGGCAAAGCTGAACAGCATCAGCAGGTCGTCCTCGCCAAACAGGGCAGCGTCGATCACCAGCTGTTCGCCGGGCCGCACATGAAGGATCGGCAGTGCAAACGCAAACTCGGTGAATCCGTTGATCAGCTTGCCCACAATGTAGGCGCCCTTGTTCCGAAAAAACAGGTTGGTCAGCACCTGCACCTGGAAATTGGCACGCAGCTTGACCTCGCCCAGCACCCGCGTCAGGGCCTGTGCCACCAGCGCAGCATCGCGCGGCAGGTCTTCAAAAGGCAGGCGCAGGTCAAAGTCCTGCACCATCTGCTGAATCAGGGCCGGCATGGCGGCTGCAGCCGGGTAGTAGGCACGGTAGGTCGGGCGCGCCTCGGGCTCACCATCTTCGATGTACTCGGTGCTAACAGCCGGCCGCACGAAGATGAAATCGTTGTGGAAATGGGTGCGATGCAGGATTTTGGTGGTGACCGAATTGAAGAAAGTCTCGGCCAGCTCCGGCTGGTGGTGGTTGACCAACAAACCAATGTAGTGCAGCTTGACCTGCTGCCAGATGTCCATCGGCTGCTCACCCGCTTTGTACTCGCGCTCCAAACGGGTGGACGCCTCTCGCACCCGCAGGTCGTAAAACTCAATCCGCTCGCGTTGAGCGCGCTGCTGACCGTGCCAGTCGGCGGTCTCAAAACGGTGTTTGGCACGGGCTGATTCGGTTCGAAACAGACGGTAGTGGCGGTTGAAGCCATCCATCATCGCCTTGGCGATGTCGTAGGCCAGCGTTGAGTCCAGGCGTTGCGGAAACATGGCGACTACCGTTGACTTAAGCCGGCAACTGGCCGCCACGGGGGTAGCGTTTGAGCGCATTACGGAACACGTTCACCACCTCGTGGGGGCCCTGCATGCTCACGCCCAGGTCTTTCACCAGGCCGTCCTTGAGGCCATAGCACCAGCCATGCACCGACACTTTCTGGCCCCGGCTCCAGGCGTCCTGCATCACATTGGACAGGGCCACATTGCCCACCTGCTCGATCACGTTCATTTCGCACAGCACGTCTTCCTGCTCCGGCATGCTCAAATGGTCAATGCGGCGGCGGTGCCGCAGCTTGACATCGTGCACGTGGCGCAGCCAGTTGTCGGCCAGCCCGACCCGCAAGCCGCGCAGCGTGGCAAGCACACCACCGCAACCGTAATGACCGACCACCATGATGTGCTCCACCTTGAGGTGGTCCACCGCGAACTGAATCACCGACAGGGCGTTGAGGTCTGAGTGCACCACCACATTGGCCACGTTGCGGTGAACAAAGACCTCTCCCGGGTCCAACCCCGTAATCTCATTGGCTGGCACCCGGCTGTCAGAGCAGCCAATCCACAGGTACTTGGGGCTTTGCTGGTGCGCCAGTTTGCTGAAGAAGCCCGGGCGCTCGCGCTCCATGCGGGCGGCCCAGGCGCGGTTGTTGTTCAGGAGATGGTCAAGGGAAGTGCTCATAGTTGGGCATTCTCGCTGGTCGGTCGACAGGCCTCACATGGTTTCAGCAAACAACTCGCGGCCGATCAGCATGCGTCGGATTTCGCTGGTGCCGGCGCCAATCTCGTACAGCTTGGCGTCCCGCCAAAGCCGGCCCAGCGGGTAGTCGTTGATATAGCCGTTGCCACCAAAAATCTGGATCCCCTCCCCCGCCATCCAGGTGGCTTTTTCGGCGCACCACAGTATGACCGAGGCGCAGTCCTTACGCACCTGGCGCACATGCTCGCTGCCCAGCAGGTCGAGGTTTTTGGCCACGGTGTAGGCAAAGGCTCGGCCGGCCTGCACCCTGGATCAGCTGAAACTCGCCAATGCTCTGGCCAAACTGTTTGCGGTCGTGAATGTAGGGCACCACGTTGTCCATCACCGACTGCATGATGCCCAAGGGCCCACCGGTCAGCACCGCGCGCTCGTAATCCAGCCCGCTCATCAGCACCTTGGCACCACCGTTCAGGTTGCCCAGAATATTTTGCGCCGGCACCTCGACGTTGTGAAACACCAGTTCACCGGTGTGGCTGCCGCGCATGCCCAGTTTGTCGAGTTTTTGCGCGATGCTGAAACCCGGCATGCCTTTTTCAATCAAAAACGCCGTGACCCCGCGCGCGCCGAGCTCGGGCTCGCTCTTGGCGTAGACCACCAGGGTGTCGGCATCCGGCCCGTTGGTGATCCACATCTTGTTGCCATTAATCAGGTAGTAGCCGCCCTTGTCCTCGGCCTTGAGTTTCATGCTCAGCACGTCGCTGCCCGCGCCGGGCTCACTCATGGCCAAGGCGCCAATGTGCTCACCGCTGATGAGTTTGGGCAGGTATTTTTGCCGCTGCTCGGGTGTGCCGTTGCGCTTGATCTGGTTGACACACAGGTTGCTGTGGGCCCCATAGCTCAGGCCGACCGAGGCACTGGCGCGCGAAATTTCTTCCATGGCGATCATGTGCGCCAGGTAGCCCATGTTGGCGCCGCCGTACTCATCCCCCACCGTGATACCCAACACCCCCAAAGCGCCCATCTTGGGCCACAGGTCCATGGGGAATTGGTCGCTGCGGTCAATCTCAGCCGCGCGCGGCGCAATTTCAGTCTGGGCAAAATCGCGTACCGCGTCGCGCAAGGCGTCGACATCGGGGCCGAGTTGAAAGTCAAGTCCGGGCAGATTCATGGGGCATCTCCTTACGCTGTCGATCAATGGATTCAATAGGTTTTAGGCACGGGCACCAGCGTCTGCTGCATCAGCGCGCACAGCGTCTCGCTGCCGTCAGCGGCCAGGTGCAAGACCTCGGCGCTGGTGACGATGATGCGCCGGCCTGCCTTGACGACGCGGCCGGTCGCGCGCAACTCTCCGCCCTGGAAGGCCGCCAGAAAATTGACCTTGTACTCGACCGTGCTCACCTCCATGCCCTCGGGCACCACGGTCAGGGCGGCGTAGCCCCCGGCAATGTCGGCCAGTGCGCCCATGGCGCCGCCATGGAAACCGCCCTGCTGCTGTGTCACGCGGTCGGAATAAGGTAGTGCCACCTCGCACAAGCCTGGGGACGCCTGCAACAGGCGCGCGCCCAGGTGGCGCATCATGCCCTGACGGTCAAAACTGGCTTGCACACGTTGCCAAGCCGCTTCAGAGGGCGTCATTTTTCAGGCCCTTACCGGTTTTGCTCTTGGCCAGCAGGGCCCGCGCCTCGCGTTGGTGGAGCTTGAGTTCGTCCAGATTGGCTTGCAGGTCAACCATCTGAGCTTCCAGTTGTTGTTGGTGCTTGGACAGCACTTCCAAAAATTTTTGCAATTGCAACCCGGTGTCTCGCGGACTGTCGTACAGATCAATGATCTCTTTGGCTTCGGTCAGACTCAGGCCCAGGCGCTTGGCGCGCAAGGTGAGCTTGAGCCGGGTCCGGTCCCGACCACTGTAGACGCGGTTGCGACCGCCCGGACCTGAGCGCTCGGGCTGCAGCAGCCCCATGTCTTCATAAAAGCGCATGGCACGGGTGGTCAAATCGAACTCCCGTGCCAGATCGCTGATGCTGTAGGTGGTCGCCATAAGTTATCCCTGCCGGTGTGCGTGCTGAAGGTGACTGCCAGCAGGCGCTGCGCCACCTACAATGCCCCTATTGCATTGACGTTTACGTAAACGTC
>RFWA01000204.1 GCA_009922295.1 Betaproteobacteria bacterium | reverse complement strand
GTTTCGCCGGGGCGATTGGCTGTAGGCGACGTCGTGACCGCCCGCATTGACTGGGCGCGGCGGCACCGGCTCATGCGCTTTCACACCAGCACCCACCTGCTGTGCCATCTGGTGCCGCAGCTGGTGAACGGCTGCTCGATCACGCCCGACTATGCGCGGCTGGATTTCAACATGACCGATGCGCTGGACAAAGACCTGCTGACGGCAGGACTGGCAAAGTTGGTGGCGGACGCCCTGCCGCTGCTGGTGGGCGAGATCAGCGATGCCGAGCTCGACGCCAACCCGGCACTGGTCAAAAGTATGTCGGTGCAGCCGCCGCGCGGCAGTGGCAGCATCCGAACCATCCGCATTGGCGACGCGCACACGCTGATCGACCTGCAACCCTGCGGCGGCACCCACGTAGCAAACACCAGCGAAATCGGCGCGGTGGTGGTGACAAAAATCGAGAAAAAATCCGCCACGACGCGGCGTGTGGTGCTCGGCTTCGCGGCATGAACGCAGGGCCGGTGCGGCGTACCACTGGCAACACGTTTTATGCCTGGGACGGCGAGGTGCTGGTACTCAACATCCTGGGCAAGCCGGCCGCCGGCCGTGACGCCATCGGCAAAGTGCACGGCACCCAGCTCAAGGTCAGCGTGACGGCTGCGCCCGAAGCCGGCCGGGCCACCGACCACATGGTGCGTTTTCTGGCACCCTTGTTTGGCGTGCGGGTGTCCGACATCGAGGTGGTGTTTGGCCGCGAGAACGTGAACAAGCAGCTGCGCATCCGCTCGCCCAAGCTGCTGCCGGCGGCGCTGGCCGAAGCCATCGCCGCCGCAGAGGTGGAACTTTGACCGGGCCTGACTGCTCCAACACACCATGATGTCTGTTCGCCCGCTCACGCGCCTGCTTGCGCACTTGATTGCTATATTTACTATAGCGATAACCCTAATGAGTACAAGGGCTGGCGCCCAAAACCATACCAATTCGGTGGTGACCACACCACAGGTGCGCGCCGAGCTGCTGGCCTACGCGCCGGACGGGGTGGGGCCAGGCAAGACGGTCTGGCTTGGGCTGCAACTCACCCACCAGCCCCAGTGGCACACCTACTGGAAGAATTCAGGCGACTCCGGCCTGCCCACCACACTGCAGTGGACGCTGCCCGCAGGTCTCACGGCTGGCGACATCGCCTGGCCGCTGCCGCACAAGATCGCTATCGGCAACCTGGCCAACTACGGCTACGAGGGCACGGTGCTGCTGCCGGTGCCACTGACGCTGGGCGCCGACTTCAAACCGCCGGCGCTAGCGAGCGAGATCGACATCCGGCTGCAGGCCAACTGGCTGGTCTGCCGGCGCGAGTGCATCCCCGAGGAAGGCAGTTTTTTGCTCAAGCTGCCATTGCGTGGTTCCACCGCCCTGCATTCGGCGGCCTTCACCGCGGCGCTGGCCGCAGGGCCACGCCCCTTAGCGGGCCCGGCCGGTGGCGCCCTGCCCGAGCCCAGCGCCCGCCTGGACGGCCAGAGCCTGGTCTTGACGGTCACCAGCCTGCCGGTGGCGCTGCGCGGTCAGCCGCTGGAGTTGTTCATTGAAACACCGGAGATCATAGAAACTGCAGCCACCCCCGCTCAAAGCTGGACGGGCGCCGTCTGGACCGCACGGGTGCCGCTGTTCGCGCAGCGCAGCACCAGCCCGGACCGGCTAGCCTGGCTGGTGGTCGGCATGCAGGACCGCCAACGCGTGGGCTACCAGCTCAGTACGTCAGTGACTGGTCCGTGGCCCGCAGCCACACCCAACGCTGCTGCCGCTTCGGCGGCCTTCGCCAGCCTCTCGCCCGCGCTCTCAGCCGCGCTTCAAGCCAATGCCGCCCGGGTCGTAGCCCCCCCGCAGACATCACTGAGCCTGTGGGCCGCGTTGGCTGGTGCCCTGCTGGGCGGCCTGCTGCTCAACCTGATGCCCTGCGTGTTCCCGGTGCTGGCGCTCAAGGTGGTCGGCTTTGCCGGCCAGGCGCAAGACCGGCGCAGCCACCGCGTCAGCGGCCTGGCCTACAGCGCCGGCGTGCTGCTCTCGTTTGTGGCGCTGGGCGCACTGATGCTGGCGCTGCGCAGCGCCGGCGAGCAGCTGGGTTGGGGCTTTCAGCTGCAGTCGCCCGAGGTGGTGGCAGCACTTGCGCTGTTGTTCACCCTGCTGGGGCTGAACCTGGCCGGCCTGTTCGAGTTTGGCCAGTTCTTGCCCAACCGGGTCAGCACGCTGCAGGCACGCCACCCGGCGGTCAATGCGGCGCTGTCTGGCGTGCTGGCGGTGGCAGTGGCCTCGCCCTGCACAGCCCCTTTCATGGGCGCCTCGCTTGGGCTGGCGCTGGGCCTTCCAGCCTGGCAGGCACTGGCCGTGTTTGCGGCCATGGGCCTGGGCATGGCACTGCCGTTTTTAGCCGCCAGCCTGTCACCGGCACTGGCCCGCGCCCTGCCCCGGCCCGGTCCCTGGATGGTCACCCTGCGCCAGGCGCTGGCGTTTCCGATGCTGGCCACGGTGGTCTGGCTGCTGTGGGTGCTGGGCCAACAAAGCGGCATCGACGGCGCCGCCGCACTGCTGGCTTTGCTGCTGGGCGTAGGCTTGCTGCTCTGGTCGCTCGGGCGTCCGCCTGCCAGCCGGCGCTGGCTTGCTTCAATTTCCATAGCAATATTGCTAGCATTGACGTGGGTCCTGGGCCCTTTTGTTACAAAACCCCTGCCGGCCACGACAAGCATCGGCGGTGCATACGCCGACTCGGGCCCCTGGCAGGCCTGGTCGCCCCAGGGGGCCGAGGCCGCGCTGGCAGCCGGCAAACCGGTGTTTGTCGATTTCACCGCTGCATGGTGCGTCACCTGCCAATACAACAAGCAAACCACGCTGAGTGACGCCGCACTGCTGGCCGACTTCAAGACCCGCCAAGTGACGCTGCTGCGCGCCGACTGGACCCGGCGTGACCCGGCTATCACGATGGCGCTCACCGCGCTGGGCCGCAGCGGCGTACCGGTCTATGTGCTGTACCTACCGGGCAAGGCGCCGCAAGTGC
The DNA here is from genome assembly GCA_009922295.1 of Betaproteobacteria bacterium. Classification (GTDB taxonomy): domain Bacteria; phylum Pseudomonadota; class Gammaproteobacteria; order Burkholderiales; family Burkholderiaceae_C; genus Rhodoferax. Next base: position 2,069 of record RFWA01000204.1, on the reverse strand, counting down.
TGTCAGAGCTGCTCAGCGTGGGTGAAGTGCAGGCGGCATTGGCCAGGCCCTAGCGCCGGACGAACCATCCCTAAACAGCCTGAGGGCCGGTGCCCAACGAGAAGCCCATGCCCTCCAGCGCAAACTCGTCACAGTTGTGGTCAGAAGCCGCTCCGCCACGGTCCACCACCAGAAAGTCACACTCGGTCTGCAGGGCCAGCAGCGGGTGGTGCCAGGTACCAGCGGTATAGTTGACGCCCTGACCCGGCCCCGCCAGAAAGCAGCGCAGGCGCGACAGATCCGGGCGGGTGGCGTCAGCCGCTGGTGCCACCACCACTAAATAGGGAAGGCGAGACAGCGGCATGAAAGCCTGGCTGCCCAGCGGGTGCCGCTCCAGCAGGGTCAGGGCCATGGGCAGCCTGCGTGGCCGGGCGCGGAAGATGCTGATCAGCGGCCGCCCGCCGGCACTAGCCACATCAACCCGGGCCAGGTCGTGGTAGCGCTTGGCATAGCCGGCGTTGATGCTGAAGTGACGCGCGCTGTCGCTCACCTCGATCACCTCGCCAAAAGGTGCAAAGGCCTCGGCCGACAACGGTTCAGTCTGGACTTGCATGCTAGAACGCCCGCACCTCGCCGCGCGGCACAAAGCGGCCCATGCCCTCGCGCCCGAGCCAGGCCGGGCCGTCGACAATGAGTTGGCCACGCAGAAACACCTTCTCGACCCGGCCGCGCAGCGTGCGACCTTCGAGCAGGGTGTAGTCGCAGTTGCCGTGCAAGGCCTTGGCGTGCACGGTCTGGGTCGCGGCCGGGTCGAACAGCACCACATCGGCATCGCTGCCGACCGCGATCGTGCCCTTTTTTGGGAACAGGCCGAACAGCTTGGCCGGCGTGGTCGCGGTCAGCTCGACAAAGCGATTGAGCGAGAGCCGGCCCTGCATCACGCCGATGTCAAACAGGCTGACCAGCCGGGTCTCGATGCCGGGCGCACCATTGGGAATCAGCGAAAAATCATCCTTGCCGCGCATCTTCTGCAGCCGGTAGCCGAGGTGGCCCTCCTTCATGCAGAACGGGCAGTGGTCGGTGGCGATCACCTGCAGGTCGTCGTAACGCAGCGCGCGCCACAGGTGCTTCTGGTCGTCGGTGCTGCGCAGCGGCGGCGTCATCACGTACTTGGCGATCTCCAGGCTGTCGCTGTTGTAGACCGAGTCGTCAAACAAGAGGTAGTGCGGGCAGGTTTCGGCAAACACCGGAATACCCTCGGCGCGCGCCGCCACAATGTGCTTGAGCGCCTCGTTGCTCGACACGTGCACAAAGTAGATCGGCGCCTGCGCCAGCTCGGCCAGCCGGATGCCGCGGTGCGTGGCTTCGCCCTCCATGATGGCCGGGCGGGTCATGGCGTGGTAGCGCGGCGAGGTGTGACCGGCTTCCAGCGCCTCCTTGATCAGCAGGTCGATCACGGTGCCGTTTTCGGCGTGCAGCGCCACCATGCCGCCGTCAGCGCCGACCTGGCGCAGCATGCGAAATATCGCAGCGTCGTCGGCCATCATCACGCCGGGGTAAGCCATGAACATCTTGAAACTGGTCACGCCTTCGTGCCGCATGGCGTGCTGCACGTCCTTGAGCACCTGGTCATCGACCCGGGTCACGATCACGTGCAGGCTGTAGTCCACCGCCACCTGGGCCTCGGCGCTGCGTTGGGCCCGGGCGATGGCGCCCAGGGGCGAGTCGGTCTCGGTCTGCAGCGCAAAGTCGACCACCGTGGTGGTCCCGCCAAAAGCGGCTGCCCGGGTGCCACTGGCAAAGGTGTCGCAGGTGATGGTGGGGCCGATCACGTTTTCCAGGTGCACATGGGTGTCCACGCCGCCTGGCAGCACATACAGGCCGCTGGCATCGACCACCGCCACGTCCGGCCCGACCTCCAGCCGATGCCCAATGGTGTGCACGAAGCCGTCTTTGAGCAGCACGTCGGCCACATAGTCGTCGGTGGCGGTGATGACCCGGCCGTTGCGGATCAGGGTGGCGCTGGCGAGTTGGCTCATGGCAGCACCTCGTCCAGGTGCTGGATCAGCCGGTCGATCTCGGCCGCCGTG
>RFWA01000203.1 GCA_009922295.1 Betaproteobacteria bacterium | reverse complement strand
CGCGGTGGTCCCGCCGATATCGAGCGAGAGTATCTTCTCGGCGACTCCGCTCGCCGCGGCACCGGCTGCGACGAACGCGGCGCCGATGACGCCTGCCGCCGGCCCCGACTCGACCAGGTGCACGGGGAAGCGCTTCGCCGCGCTCGAGGCGACGATGCCGCCGCTGGAGGTCATCAAATGCAAGCCGTGCCGAAGCCCAGTCTCTGCAATCCGGCGCTCTAGCCGCTCGATGTACGGACCGACCTTGGGCAGGAGCACGGCGTTCACCACCGTCGTGCTGGTGCGCGGATATTCGCGATACTCGGGACACACGTCCGAAGACAGGATTACCGGCATCTGCGGCAATACCCGGTGTATGACCCTGGCTGCCTGCCGCTCGTGCGCCGGGTCGCAATACGAGTGGAGGAACGCCACCGCGATAGCTTCGACGCCCGCCGCCGCGAGCTTCAGCGCCGCTGCTTCGAGGTCAGCTTCGTCGAGCGCGATGAGCACCTCGCCATCCGGCCCGATGCGCTCGCGCACGCCGGCGGTCAGGTGGCGCGGCACCAGCGGCTTCGGCTTTTCATAAAGGATCTCGTAGAGCACAGGACGCGTCTGATACGCGATCTCGAGCACGTCACTGAAACCGGCGCTGGTGATGAGTCCTGCCCGCGCCCCTGCGCCTTGAATGATGGTGTTGGTCGCGACAGTCGTGCCGTGGACAGCGAACTGGATCGCCGCCGGCGGCGAAGACTTCACCCGAATTCTCCTCGACGACGACGACATCGGTGAACGTGCCACCAATATCGACGCCGACGCGGTAGGTACGGCTGGGCAGTTCCATACTGTGGTTCTACTCGCTTTGGGAAATCGTTGGCGGGCTGCGTTCAAACGGCCTGAAGCACTTCACCCAGCGCCCGGAGAAAGCCATCGACTTCCGCGGGGGAGTTGTAGTGCGCCAGCGACACGCGGACGACTTCTGCCACACCCAGCGCCTCGAGCGTGTGGCGCGAGTACGCGTCGCTGACGCGGTCATGGACGATCACCTTGCGCCCGACGAATTCCCGGACCAGCCGCGCGGTGGAAACACCCGGTACGCTGATAGCGAATACCGCCTCGCGTCCATCGCAATGGTGTCGCGCGCCGTGGAGCGTGATCTGGGCGTGCCCCAGCAGGCCGAGCAGGGCGCCGTCACCGTGCAGCAGCCGTTTGCCCAGCGCTGCTTCATGGGCTTCGATGGCGTTCATCGCGATGGCAATTGCAGCCCGGCGATCCACCGGAATGGCCTCTGGCACGAGTTCCCCCGCCAGCCAGCAAAGATAATCGACCACGCATGAAAAGGCAGCAAAGCCAGAGGCGTCGCGGGTGCCCAGATCCCAGTCGGACGCAACCTTCCCCAGCAACTGCGCGTGCGGCATAGCGGCCAGCCGTGGGCTCAGGTAAGCGAAGCCGAAGCCCGCCTTGGAGAAGACCTTGTAGGCGGAAAAAACGTACGCATCCACGCCGCAGCCGGCCACGTCGACCACGCTGTGCTGCGTGTGCTGCGCGCCATCCACCACGATCATGGCGCCGGGGGCGCGCTCCCGCACCCGCGCCGCGATCGCCTCAAGGTCGGCCTTGGCGCCGGTGATGTTCGATGCGTGGATGATGGTCACTGCGACGGTCCCTTCGTCGACCATCGCGGTCACGGCGTCGGGATCGAGCGCGCCGGTATCGCGATTTACTGGGACTACCCGACGCTCGAGCCGGTGTCTCCTGGCGACGATGCTGGTGGCATCGTAGAAAGACGCATGATCCAGCTGGCTACAGACAATATTTGTGCCTCGCACCCCGGCGGCGGCGGCATCGAGAATCCGGAACGCGCAGGCAGTGGAGCTTTGCTCCGAGAGGATGGTGCCGTCTTTGGCGTTAAGGAACAGTGCGACATCACGGCGGCCCGCCGCGATGGCCTTGTCGATTTCGCGTGATGCGGGGTTGTCACGCCCAGTATTGTCTGGGAGGGAACCTATCCGCAGGTCTGCTTCGAAGACGGACTTGAGGGTCAGACCTCCGCCTGCGTTCTCAAAGTAGATCCGCCGGCCGCTGTTGGGGTCACCCTCTGCGTGGAGGAAGCGGTCCCGAATGGCTAGTTGCAGCGCAGGGGGAAACAGGCGTTCGACCATGATGGACTCCGGAGCAGTGACAGTAGCTAAAATTCTAGCTCCGCGCCTTGCCCATCAGCAATGGAGTTTCGTGCTAATACTTGGATTTTCGCGACACGATCTGTCTGCACTATTGCGCCGGAATTAGCGGTTCGAGACAACTCGAGAAATCATCGGTGACTTCCCATGCCTTCGACTTTGTCATCACCCCTCCAAGCGCGGTCATCGCGCATGAACGGTGAATGTGTTTTATTTAAGGATGAGTTCTTAGTCGGGCTCCCTCACGCCGCCGGCGCGCGTGGCGCGGTATTGTCGTGGGCTGACGCCCACCTGTTTGCGGAACGCCTTGGAAAAATAGGATGGGTCTTGGAATCCGGCGCCGTAGGCGATTTCCGCCACCTGCAAATGCGAACGCTCGAGCATCTCCTTGGCCTTTTCGAGTCGGAACAGCAGCAGGAATTCCCTGTAAGAGTAACCGGTCGTCTTGGAGAACAATCGGCTGAAATGGGCGACGCTGCACCTCAGACGGGTCGCCAAATCTTCCCGGGTAATAGGCTTGTTATAGTGATTTTCAATGTACGTGATCGCCTCCTGGATCACGCGATCTTTGTAGGCATTACGTTCCGTGATCAAGCTGATCGTCTTTTCGACGGCCTTGCCCGTGAGGTCCGCCAATCGCCGTTTCGTCTGGGCGCGGTCAATCTCGATCACGATGCGGCGGCTGTGCTCGGTTAGCAAATCCGTAGAGGCGCCCACGCTGAACGCGGCGCGGTTCGCATTGGTGAGGATCTGGAGCATACGCAGCTTGTAGTGTGAAAAATGCCCTTGTGTTTCCTGCGCAATCAGGCTCCGAATGATCCTAAGCTGGCGTTGAGACGACTCATTGTCTCGCGCCTGGATGCTCGCCATGAATTGGGCGCCGAGATACCACAGGTTATCGGTCAACGACATGGGGCACCAGGCGAGCTGCCTTCGCAGGGCCCCTCAATAATCCACCGCCTGCGGCTTCTCGGCGCTGATCGTCCCGACCATTCAGTCGATGTAGACCCCGCGGCCCACGAGCCTGGGTTCGCATCCATGAGCAGCGAGGACGTGGTCTTGTCGCAGCCCATGGGTGGCACCACGCCATCAATCGGGTTGCCGCAATTGCTTTCTTCAACGTCCATGCTAGCCAGGTTGCTAAACAGCATGGTGGTGAGGCACAGCTGCGCCTCACCAAGTGACATCTCGGGAAATTCCAGCGGAAAGACGTCGGTCTCTTGCACCCCGCGGCTCACCAACTCAGCGAGTTCCCGGAAATGCCCGTTGCAGGGCATGAGCTCGCTCCAGGTATCACAGATGCCGATCACAGTGCGGCCGTCCAGCCCAGAGTGCGGATAGCCCTGGTTTTTAAGCAAGCTGGGGTGGACGAAACCGTCTTTGTCCTTTCGGCTAAACCAGACCTGGCTGCGGCGTACCGGGTATTTCGTGGATTCCATGGCGTGTTCTAAGGTGGACCCCAGAGGCTAGACAGTTTAACGGTCAATTTAAGCTGTACTCTGGTTGATACAACTGGACGGCGTTGCCCCGGTTTTCTGGTTTTGAGACTTCAATTTTAAATGGCTGTTTGGCAAGCGCAAGCGCGTCAGGCCGTAGGCTCCAACTCGGGGAGCGGTGGGCAACTGCCGTACCGGGGCATAGCACCGGCTGTCCACAGGCTCGTCCTGTGGGCAGGGCAGTTGTCCACGGCGGGCGCGATTTCATCGGATTTTTCGCATTGTGTCTTGTATTTCTGCACGATTAGCGCCCCGCCGCCGGCGGCTGTTTTGTACACCTCATCGGGCGTTTTGTTTTGCAACGCTTGATGCGGTCGCTCTGCGTTGTAGAGCGTAAAGTATTCGCTCAAGCCCAGCATCAGCTCGCCCACCGTGGCATAGCCCTTGAGGTACACGTCCTCGTACTTGACGTTGCGCCAGAGTCGCTCAACAAAGATATTGTCAAACGCACGACCACGCCCATCCATGCTGATGGTGATGCCCTCGCGCTTGAGCACATCGGTGAAGCTTTCACTGGTGAATTGTGACCCCTGGTCGGAGTTGAATATCTCCGGTTTGCCGAAGTTGCGCAGGGCTTCCTCCAGACAATCAACGCAAAAGCTCACCTCCATGCTGTTGCTGATGCGCCAACTGAGCACCTTGCGGCTGTACCAGTCCATCACCGCCACCAGGTACACAAAACCGTGTGCTAATCGGATGTAGGTGATGTCGGTGCTCCAGACCTGGTTTGGTCTATCGACGTAGACACCTCGCAGCAAATAGGGATAGACCTTGTGCCCGGGGTGTGGGCGGCTTGTATTGGGGCCCGGCGCCATACCCACCAGTCCCATTTGGCGCATGAGGCGTTGCACGCGTTTACGGTTCACGATGTGCCCGGCTCTTGCAAGTATTACCACCATGCGTCGGCTGCCGTAAAACGGGTGCCTCGTGTACTCCTCGTCTATCAGGGCGCACAGCAGCAAATCCTCAGCGTCAATCAGCCTTTGTTTTTGGCGCGCGTACAGCGTGGCACGCGAAACGCCAGCGAGTTCACATTGGTTGGTAGTGGCGATGCTGTGGTTCATGTCAATCCAGTCTAGGCGGTTCATGACAGGCTCATCCCGGACTTTTTTTTGAGCCAGTCAAGCTCCATTTTTAAGCGGCCAATTTCACTGTACAGCCGCTCTGGCTCACTTTGCGCATCAACCGGCTTGGGGCCGCGCTTGCCCTCGAACAGCTTTTTGGCATCTTCTTGAATGGCCTTTTTCCACTGCCCCACCTGAATCGGATGCACCCCAAATTCCTGGCTGATTTGGTTGATGGTCTTTCCGCTACGCAAAGCCTCCAATCCAACCTTCGCTTTGAACTCCGGTGTGTGGATTTTGCGTTTCTTGATTTCGGTCATTTTCTGGATTTCCTGGATTTGAGGACATCTTAAATTTTTGTCTTAAATCCGGGGTCCACTT
>RFWA01000202.1 GCA_009922295.1 Betaproteobacteria bacterium | reverse complement strand
GGAGGCGTTGAAGGCAAACTTGGCCTGCACACCGCGTGTATAACGGGGCGCCGGTGCTGTCCAGGCCGCACGGCGACTGGCAATGACATCGTCACTGACATTGAGTTGCAGCAGCAACTGGTGCGAGTCAATGGTGATGGAGTCCCCTTCCTGAATGAAGGCAATCGTGCCCCCCACCGCCGCTTCTGGGGCGACGTGGCCCACCACCATGCCCCAGGTGCCGCCGGAAAAGCGGCCGTCGGTGATTAAGCCGACCGACTCGCCAAGGCCTTGACCCACCAGCGCACCGGTCGGCGCCAGCATTTCAGGCATACCCGGGCCGCCCTTTGGGCCCAGGTAGCGAAGGACCATCACATCACCCGGCACGATTTTGTTGTCGAGGATCGCGGCCAAGGCCGACTGCTCGTCGTCGAACACGCGGGCTGGGCCGGTCATCACCGGTTTTTTGAGGCCGGTGATCTTGGCGACGCTGCCCTCTGGCGACAAATTTCCCTTAAGGATCGCGAGGTGGCCTTTGGCGTACATCGGGTTGCTGATGGGACGGATCACATCCTGGTCAGCGCGCGGCGCATCGGGGATGTCTTTGAGTACTTCAGCAATGGTCTGGCCAGTGATGGTGAGGCAGTCGCCATGCAGCAGGCCGGCCGCCAGAAGGGTTTTCATCACCTGCGGTATGCCGCCGGCGCGGTGCAGGTCGACCGCCAGGTACTTGCCGCTGGGTTTGAGGTCGCACAGCACGGGAGTTTTAACACGCACGCGCTCAAAGTCGTCAATCGTCCATTCGACCTCCGCGGCGTGGGCGATCGCCAGAAAGTGCAGCACGGCGTTGGTGGATCCTCCAGTGGCCATGATCACGGCGACTGCGTTCTCGATCGACTTGCGGGTCACGATGTCACGAGGTTTGATGTCTTTTTTGATGGCTTCCACCAGAACTTTGGCCGACTCCCGGGCGGAGTTGAGCTTTTCGTCGTGCGGGTTGGCCATGGTGCTGGAGTAGGGTAGCGAGATGCCCAGCGCCTCAAAGGACGAGGACATGGTGTTGGCGGTGTACATGCCGCCGCAGGAGCCGGTGCCCGGTATCGCCCGGCGCTCGATCTCCAGCAGGTCCGTATCGCTCAGGCGACCGGCGGCGTTTTCGCCCACGGCCTCAAACACGCTGACGATGTTCAGGTCGCGTCCCTGGTAGTGCCCCGGCAGGATGGTGCCGCCATAAACATAAATGGCGGGCACATTGGCGCGCAGCATGCCCATCAGTCCTCCGGGCATGTTCTTGTCACAGCCGCCCACCACCACCAGGCCATCCATCCATTGGCCCTGGACGCAGGTCTCGATGCAATCCGAGATCACTTCCCGGCTGACCAGCGAGTACTTCATGCCTTCGGTGCCCATCGCCATGCCGTCCGAAATGGTTGGCGTGCCAAACACCTGAGCGTTGCCGCCAGCCTCTTCAATGCCGGCAATTGCGGCATCTGCCAGCTTTTGCAGGCCCGAATTGCAGGGTGTGATGGTGCTGTGGCCGTTGGCCACCCCAACCATGGGTTTTTTAAAGTCGTCGGCCTCGTAGCCCATGGCGTAGTACATGGAGCGGTTCGGCGCTCGCGACTTGCCCTCGGTGATGTTTTTGCTGCGCGAGTTGATGGCATGCACCGGGATAACTTTGGAATCGCTCATGGCTGTAGGGGGTCGTACGGTTGAGGTGAACGGATTTTAGCCCTCGACCTTGGGTCCGTCACGCGTCGGACTCAAGCCCGGGGGGAGCGCGAACGCAGGCACAATGGCGCCATGTTGCTGCATCCTTCCATCAACCCGGTCGCGCTTCAGCTGGGCCCGCTGGCTGTGCATTGGTATGGTCTGACCTATCTCGCGGCTTTCGGTCTTTTCATGGCTTTGGGTGTGCTTCGGCTACGGCACCAGCCGTTTGCCTCGCTGAGTGGGGTTCAGGCATGGTCGCGCCAGGATGTAGAGGACATCCTGTTCCTGGGCGTGATGGGCGTGGTGTTAGGCGGGCGTTTAGGCTATTGCCTGTTCTACAAGCCGGTCTATTACCTGGCGCATCCGATGGAGGTGCTGGCGGTCTGGCAGGGCGGCATGAGTTTTCATGGTGGCATGCTGGGTGTGATCGCAGCCATGGTCTGGTTCGCGCGTTCGCGCGGCAAACCCTGGTTGCAAGTGGCTGATTTTGTCGCACCCTGCGTGCCAACCGGGCTAGCAGCCGGGCGGGTCGGCAACTTCATCAACGGCGAACTCTGGGGCAGGGTGTGCAGCCCGGACCTGCCTTGGGGCATGGTGTTCAGGGGGGCGGGCGACCTGCCGCGTCACCCCTCGCAGGCCTACCAGTTCTTGCTCGAAGGCCTGCTGCTGTTTGTGATCCTTTGGTTGTATGCGCGCAAGCCGCGCCCGCGTGGTGCGGTGGCCGCCCTGTTTTTGATGGGCTACGGCATGCTGCGCTTTGCAGTGCGGTGGCCGCCCTGTTTTTGATGGGCTACGGCATGCTGCGCTTTGCAGTCGAGTTTTTTCGCGAGCCGGATGCCCACCTGGGCGTGCTGTCCCTGGGCATGAGCATGGGACAGTGGCTGTGCCTGCCCATGATCGTGGGCGGTGTGGGCCTCTGGTGGTGGGCTGGACATCGTCAGAAATTAAGTGTGAAATAGGCCTCCAGGCCTCGTGGATATTGGTTTGTAAGCTATAAAATATATAGCATAACGATCGTCATAACAACAGGAGACAAGCATGTTTGATCAAACACAATTCATCGCCAATCGACGTGAAGTGCTGCGACTGGCCGCCGCGGCCAGTGCGATGGGGCTGCCGCTGGCAGGCCGCACACAGTCGAGCTGGCCCACCAAGCCCGTCAATCTGATCGTGCCATTCCCGGCCGGTGGCGGCACCGACGCCTTTGCCCGACCGCTGTCGGCGCAGTTCGCCAAGCAAACCGGCAAGACCATGGTGATCGACAACCGGGGCGGCGCCGGTGGCACGCTGGGAGCCGGTATTGCGGCCAAGGCTGCCCCCGATGGGTACACACTGTTCATGGGGGCGGTTCACCACGCGATTGCGCCGTCGATGTACCCCAAGCTGGACTACGATATTGAAAAAGACTTCGTACCCCTGGTCTTGATGGCCAACGTGCCGCAGGTGCTGGTGGTCAATCCCAAGAGCGTCAGCGGGGATTTCAAGGCTTTTGTCGCGCAGCTCAAGGCCAGCCCTGGGCGGTTGAACTACGGTTCGGCCGGCACGGGTACCTCGCACCACCTGGCGGGTGAACTGTTCAAGCAGCAGACTGGCACCTTCATCACCCATATCCCCTACACCGGCGCCGGGCCAGCGCTGCGGGACCTGATCAGTGGTCAAGTGGACATGATGTTTGACGGCCTGGGTTCCTCAGCCGGGCACATCAAGGGTGGCCGGATCAAGGCGCTGATGGTGTCGGGGGTCAAGCGCAACCCGGCTTTCCCGGATGTGCCTTGCGCTGCTGAATTGGGCCTGCCCGACTACACGGTCACCACCTGGTATGGCCTGTGGGCGCCTAAAGGCACGCCAGCCGATGTTCAGGCGCAGATTGTTGAAGAGATTCGCCGTGCCGCGGGCACTGATGAGCTCAAAGCCATTTGGGCCAGCAATGGCGCTGATTTCGGCAGTTTGTCTCCGGCGCAATTCGGCGGCTTTGTGAACGCCGAGATCAAACGCTGGGCTGCGGTGGTCAAAGTTTCGGGCGCCAAGCTCGACTAGAGGTCGCTCCGGGCATGCAAGGCGGCATTGGTCTCACGCTGCAGGGTGGCGTGGCGCGGGTCATGCTGCATCATCCGACGCGCTTGAATGCCATGACGCGCCAGATGTGGCGGGACCTGCGGCATGTTTTTGTTGAACTGGGCGGGCAGCCAGACTTGCGCTGTGTGCTGGTAAGCGGGGAGGGCGCGCACTTCTGCGCCGGTGGCGATATCTCCGAATACCCAGAGTTCCGGTTCGAGGCTGCGAGCCTGCGCCAGTTTCATGAGGGCGAAGTCTGGCCGGCGTTGCAGGCCATGCTCGATTGCGATGTGCCGCTGGTGGCGCAGATCGCCGGCAACTGCATGGGTGCCGGCCTGGAGATTGCCAGCTGCTGCGACCTGAGGCTGGCGGCGGCAAGCGCCCGCTTTGGTGCACCGATTGCCCGCCTAGGCTTTCCGATGGCACCGCGTGAGGCCGCGCTGGTGGCCCGCGAAGCCGGGCTGTTGACGGCGCGGGAGATGCTGCTGGAGGCCGCCGTGCTGGATGCGCCGCAGATGCTGGCCCGTGGATTCCTGAGCCGCGTTCTACCCGACGATGGACTGGCTGCCGAAGTCCACGCCACCGTGCAGCGGGTGGCCGCGCTGGCGCCGCAGGCGGCCCGGCTGAATAAACAGACCCTGCGAGCTTTGATGCCAAATCCGGCTGCAGCCCTTGTGCCTCTTGATCTAGCTGCTATCAATAATGAAGCAAAGCCCCATGCAGACCCCTACGCCTATGCCGCCAGCGCCGAGCACCGAGAGGGTGTCACGGCCTTTCTGGACAAGCGAAAGCCCGACTTCTGACGCGCTGCGTCACGCTGACAATACTGCACCATGACCACAGCCCAACCCTTCCAAAGCCCGGCCACCGGCAACCTGTATGCCGCCCTGCGCGCGGCGTTTCCAGCTGATCTTGACAGCATCTGAAACTGACCACGGCCTGCATTACAGCTGGCGTGACCTGGACCGCGCCAGTGCCATGCTGGCCAATTTGCTGATGTCCTTGCAACTGCCCGAGGGCGCCCGGGTGGCGGTGCAGGTCGAAAAATCGGTCGAGGCTTTGCTGCTCTACTTGGCCACACTGCGCGCCGGGCTGGTGTTCTTGCCGTTGAACACCGCTTACCAAAGTGCAGAAATCGCCTATTTCATTGGCAACGCCGAACCTGCCGTGGTGGTCTGTACGGGCAAAAACTTCGGTTGGATCAGCAAGATCGCCTTCCAGGCCGGCACCAGGCATGTCTTCACCCTCAACGACGACCGCACCGGCTCGCTGCTGACGCGCGCGGCCCATTGCGCCGACAGGCAGGCCGTGGTGGCGCGCAGCCCGGATGATCTGGCCGCCATCCTCTACACCAGCGGCACCACCGGG
>RFWA01000201.1 GCA_009922295.1 Betaproteobacteria bacterium | reverse complement strand
GGGCGGCGTGGTGCGGGCCAAAAGGGTGGCGGTTTGCACAGGCGGCTACACCGGGCAGGGGCTCAACCCCATGCTCAAGAACAAGCTGCTGCCCATCCTGTCCAACTCGGTGGTCACCCGGCCCCTGACGCAAGCAGAACTGGAAGCCACGAACTTCAAGTCGCACACTTTTCTGACCGACACCCGCACGCTGCGCTTTTATTACCGACTGCTCAAGGACAACCGCCTGCAGCTGGGTAGCCGCAGTTCCATCACCGGGGCGGACGCGCAAGACCCGGTGCACCTCAAGCTGCTGACAGACGCCATCGCGCGCAAGTTCCCGCCCTTGGCTGGCATCCAGATCGACTACTCATGGTGGGGCTGGGTGGACGTTAGCCATGACATGATGCCTCGCATCACTCGCCCTGACCCGGCCCAGTCGGTTTGGCACGCCTTGGGCTATGGCGGCAATGGGGTCTCGTTTTCCACCTGGGCCGGTAAACGTCTGGCCGAACGCGTGGCCGGCAAGGATGGCGGGCATGAGGTGTTTAAATTGCCTATCTACAGCTCACCTCTGGAATACCCCAACCTGTTTGGTCTGGTGCGGTCCGAGGCGTTTGCGCCCTTCCGGCGCTTTGGCCAGTATTTTCTGTACAAGTGGTATTGGTTGAGGGATGAGAAATAATGTAGACAAGGCATGGCAAGCCTGCCGTAGCGCGGTAACCAGCTCATAAGCTTATAAGCTGGTGATTTTTGGACACGTACATTCTCGTATTTTTACTATAAGGAGCAAACCATGAGCACGATTGACCGTAGACACCTTTTGCAAGCGGGCGCCGCACTGACAGCCGGAAGTATTTTTGGCATTCCACTCGACGTTGCGGCCCAGGCCGCCAAGGGGGGCGTGCTGGTGATCGGCAGCACACAGACGCCGCGCCACCTGAACTCGGCAGTGCAAAGTGGTATCGCCACCATGATGCCAGCGGCCCAGCTGTTTGCCTCGCCGATCCGCATGGACAAGAACTGGAAACCGCAGCCCTACCTGGCTGAGAGCTGGACGCTGTCGCCAGACAACCGCAGCGTTTCGCTGGTGTTGCGCAAGGATGCCGTGTTCCACGATGGCAAACCGATCACAGCTGAAGACGTCAAGTTCTCCATTGAAACCATCCGCGACAACCACCCATTTAAGACCATGTATGGCCCAGTCAACGCGGTCACGATCAGCGACACCCGCACAGCGGTAATTCGGCTATCCGAGCCGCACCCGGCCGTGCTGCTGGCGATGTCGACATCGCTCACGCCCATCATCCCCAAACATATTTTTGGCGATGGCACCGATGTCAAGATCCACCCGCGCAACGGCAACCCGGTGGGCTCTGGCCCGTTCAAGCTGGTAGAGCACAAGCCGGGTGAGTACATCATCATGGAGCGCTTTGACCGCTTCTTTCTCAAGGACCAGCCCAAGCTCGATCGCGTCATCGTGCGCTTATTCAAAGACTCGAGCAGCCTGCTGCTGGCCTTTGAGCGCGGCGAGATCGACGTACATCAGGCAGTGACAGACCCGCGCGAGCTGGAGCGGGTGCGAAAGACACCGGGGGCAGTGGTAGTCAAGGGCGCTGCACCCGCCATCGGGCCGCTGATCTGGCTCGCCTTCAACACCAAGAGCCCCAAACTCGCCGACAAGCGTGTGCGCCAGGCCATCAATTTTGCCGTAGACAAGCAGTACATTCTTAACACGATCCTGGGTGGTATCAACAGCCGCGCTACCGGCCCTCTGGCTTCTGGCAGCCCGTACTACACCGGCGATGTGGAGAAGTACGAACTCGACCTGGCCAAGGCCGCCAAACTGTTTGATGATGCGGGCCTGAAAGCTGGAGCCAACGGGGTACGGCTGACGCTGGACCTTGATGCCATTCCGGGCAATGCAGACCAGAAGACGATTCAAGAGTACCTCAAGGTGTCGCTGGCCAAAGTTGGTGTGGAGATCAACCTGAGGCAGTCGCCGGACTTCCCATCCTGGGCGCGGCGCGTGTCGTCGCTGCAGTTCGAGATGAGCCTGGATTCGGTCTGGAACTGGGGCGACCCGGTCATCGGGGTGCACCGCACCTGGCTTAGCTCCAACATCAAGCAGGGCGTGATCTGGTCCAACACCCAGAGCTATACCAACCCCAAGGTGGACGAATGGCTGGCCGCTGCAGGCAAGGAGATGAACCTGGCCAAGCGCAAAGATCTCTACAAGCAGGTGCAGAAGGCGGTGGTGGACGATTGTCCGGTCGCTTTCCTGTACGAGCAGACCTTTTACGAAGCCTATGCAGCCAAAGTCATCAACCCTCCAGGTGGCATCTGGGGGCAGACTGACGGGATCACTGATACCACCGTCAAGGTCTGAGCCCACGAAAAAAATGCAACTGTTGTTTTCGTTAATGCGCCGGCTGGCCTGGGCCGCAGGCTTGTTGGTAGCCGTGCTAGCCATCAACTTCATGCTAATCCACGCCGCGCCGGGCGACCCGGCCAGTGTGATCGCTGGGGAGATGGGCGGCGGCGACGAGGCAGTGATTGCCAGCATCAAAAAGGCCTATGGCCTGGACCAGCCGTTACCGGTGCAGTTCGTCACCTACATTGGCAAAAGCCTGCGGGGGGACCTCGGCCAGTCTTACACCTACAGCCAGCCGGTCTCGGGCCTGATCCTGGACCGCATCGGCCCCACCATCCTGCTGGTGCTCACCGCGCTGGTCTTTGCGATTGTGGTGGGCACCTTGCTGGGTGTCTTTGCCTCCCGGCGCCCTGACAGCTTCGCCAGCAGTGCGGTCACCATACTGTCGCTGGTGGGCTATGCCATGCCCGTGTTCTGGACCGGCATCCTGCTGGTTATCCTGTTTGGCAAGGTATGGCCCATCATGCCCATTGCGGGCATGCGCGATGTGCGGCAGTTCGGTGTGGGTGGCTGGAGTGCGGTGGTCGATGTGCTGCACCATCTGGTGCTGCCGGCCCTTACGCTGACCATCATCTACCTGGCACAGTACAGCCGGCTGGCTCGGGCTAGCATGCTTGAAGTGCTGGGCTCAGACTACATTCGGACCGCGCGTGCCAAGGGCCTGAGCGAGTGGGTGGTCACCTTCAAACATGCCTTGCGCAATGCCCTGATGCCGGTGGTGACAATCGCCGGGCTCCAGTTCGGCCACCTGATCTCGGGCGCGGTGCTGGTGGAGACCGTGTTCAGCTGGCCCGGCCTGGGCACGCTAGCCCTGGGGGCCATTCATGGGCGCGACTATCCCACCCTGTTGGGCGTGCTGACGTTTTCTTCCATGTTGGTCATCGTCGCCAACCTTGTAACCGACCTGAGTTACCGCTGGATCGACCCAAGGCTGCGTGGCAAATGAGCGCGACACCGTCTAACCTGCAGGTGCTGTCACCGCTACGGGAAGCCTGGCGCGTGTTCAGCCGCAACAAGGCTGCCATGCTGGGGCTGCTCCTGCTGGTCTGCATCAGCCTGGTGATGCTGCTGGGGCCAGGCCTGTATGGCGTGAAGCCCTTCGAGATCATGGGCGCGCCTTTTACTGAGCCCTTCACAGACCGCAAGCTCTGGCTGGGTACCGACTACCTGGGCCGCGACATCCTGGCCGGGATGTTGGTCGGCGGCCGTGCCACAGTGATGGTTGGGCTGGCTGCAGCCGTCATCACGGTGTCCATTGGCGTCACAGTCGGTTCCTTAGCGGGTTATTTCGGAGGCTGGGTCGACAGCCTGCTGTCGCGCCTGACCGAGCTGTTCCAGGTGCTGCCGGCATTGCTGTTTGCGATGGTGCTGGTGACCTTGTTTCAGCCCTCGCTGCTTGTGGTGATCGTAGCCATCGGCATGGTCAGCTGGACGGGTACCGCGCGGCTGGCACGGGCCGAATTCATGCGCCTGCGTGGTTTGGAGTACGTGAGCGCAGCGCGGGCCATGGGGGCCAGCCACCTGCGTCTGATGTTGCGCGAGATATTGCCCAACGCGCTGCCGCCTTTGATTGTGTCGGCAACCCTGATCATCGGTGTGGCCATTTTGTTTGAAGCAGGCTTGAGCTTCCTGGGCTTGTCAGACCCCAACGTCATGAGTTGGGGGCTGATGATCGGCTCCAACCGGCGCAACATTCTGGAATGCTGGTGGGCCGTGAGTTTCCCTGGCGCTGCGATTTTCCTCACGGTGTTATCGGTCAGTCTGGTGGGCGACGGCCTCAATGACGCACTCAACCCCAAGCTGCATTTGCGCTGATGAATACGAAGCTAAAGGCATGAGCACCGTCGCAGAAGTAGCCCCTGCCCTGTTGGAAGTGAACCAACTCGGCGTCGAGTTTCAGACCAGGGGTGGCGTTGCGCGGGTGCTTGACGATGTCAGTTTTAGCGTGCATCGCGGTGAAACGCTGGGCTTAGTTGGCGAGTCTGGATGCGGCAAGAGCATGACCGCGCTGGCCATGATGCGGCTGATCCCAACCCCGCCAGGGCGCATTACCTCAGGCCGTGTAGCACTCGACGGACGTGACCTTCTGGCGCTCAGCGAGACGGAGATGCGCCAGTACCGAGGCAACCGAATCTCGATGATCTTCCAGGAGCCCATGACCTCGCTCAACCCAGCCTA
This sequence comes from Betaproteobacteria bacterium, assembly GCA_009922295.1. Lineage (GTDB taxonomy): Bacteria > Pseudomonadota > Gammaproteobacteria > Burkholderiales > Burkholderiaceae_C > Rhodoferax. The sequence goes on along the minus strand of RFWA01000201.1, from coordinate 552 downwards.
CACGGTGGGTGACCAGATCGGCGAGGCTGTGCGCCTGCATCAGGGGCTGGATCGCAAAGCTGCACTGATGCGGGCCACAGAGATGCTGGAGGCGGTGGGCATCCCAGCTGCCAAGAGCCGGGTGCATGAATACCCGCACCAGTTCTCTGGCGGCATGCGCCAGCGGGTCATGATCGCCATGGCCTTGGCCTGCAAACCCGATGTGCTGATTGCCGATGAGCCCACCACTGCACTCGACGTGACCGTGCAGGCGCAAATCTTTGACCTGATTGCCGAATTGCGCGAACGCACCGGCACCGCCGTGCTGCTGATCACCCACGACATGGGCGCCATCGCCGAAATGGCCGACCGGGTGGCGGTGATGTACGCGGGACGCATTGTTGAGGAAGGCTCGGCGGCCGAGGTTCTTCAGTTACCCATGCACCCCTACACCCAGGGCCTGATCGCCTGCGCTCCCGGGCGGCGCACCGCCGGCTTTGGCGAGCCCCTTCTGGAAATACCGGGCACCGTGCCCTCCCTGTTGGAACGCGGCAGAGGCTGCGCCTTTGCCGA
>RFWA01000021.1 GCA_009922295.1 Betaproteobacteria bacterium | reverse complement strand
GCCGCCATCACCATGCCACAGCCCACGGCCTCACCGTGCAGCCACTCGCCGTAGCCCAGACCGGACTCGATGGCGTGGCCAAAAGTGTGTCCGAAGTTGAGGATCGCCCGCAGGCCTGCTTCACGCTCATCCTGCCCCACCACCCAGGCCTTGATCTCGCAGCTTCGTTTAACGGCATGGGCCAGCGCCGCCGGGTCGCTCGCCAACAGGGCGTCCAGGTTGGCCTCTATCCAGTCCAAAAAGGCCAGGTCGGCAATCGGTCCGTACTTGATGACCTCGGCCAGGCCAGCGCTGAGTTCGCGCGGCGGCAGGGTGCTCAGCGTGTCCAGGTCACACACCACCAGCTGCGGCTGGTAAAAGGCGCCAATCATGTTCTTGCCCAGCGGGTGGTTGATGGCGGTCTTGCCGCCCACCGACGAGTCCACCTGCGCCAGCAAGGTGGTGGGCACCTGCACAAAGGGCACGCCGCGCATGAAGCTGGCAGCGGCAAAACCGGTCATGTCGCCCACGACGCCGCCGCCCAGGGCAAACAGCACCGTCTTGCGGTCGCAGCCCTGGCCCAGCAACGCATCAAAAACCAGGTTCAGCGTCTGCCAGGTCTTGTGCTGCTCGCCATCGGGCAGCACCACCTCCAGCACCTGCCGGTATTTGCCCTGAAGGGCAGCGCGCAGGCGTTGCAGGTACAGCGGGGCCACGGTGCTGTTGGTAACGATCAGCGCCTGGCTGGCGTTTGGCAGCTTGGCGTAGGTCTGCGCCTGGTCAAGCAGGCCGATGCCAATGTGAATGGGGTAACTGCGGTCGGCCAGGTCGATAGTGACGGTCTGGGGTGTGGAGGAGTTCATAACCGCGAGTTTAGAGGCTGCGGCAAGAACCCAAGGCTAGCGACCAAGCACCGTGCCCGACAACGCCAGTTGCATCACGATCATGTTCAGCAGCGTGACCACCGAAGGCCGGCCGGTCTCGATGCTGCAATGCGAGGCGGCACGGTAAAGCGGGGCATCAGGGTGCGGATCGAGCAGCCGATGCGATGCTTGTCCGTCACACGCTACGCCGTGGGCCAGAATCAGGGTATGGCAACGGTGTATGAACTGACTTTGCCATTCGGCGCCGTGACCACGAACTTGACTCGGTCACCGGCACCGCAAGTCTTCAGTTCGGCGGTGTATTGCCTCGGCTCCAGTGAATTGCCGATCGTGGTATCGGCCAAGGTCGCGGTGCAGGTGCTGGTGTCGTTAGCAAGAATTACCTGAACAGCGATCGTGGCGTCAGCGGGCAAGGGGTTGCCATCCAGATCGGCGAGCAGTGCCGTCACAGCGCTTGAGCTGGCCGACACCGTCTGGGTGCGCTTGGACAGCGGGATGGTGGCATCGTAACTGCCGGGCTGCCCGATGCTGTCCCCCGAGAACACGACTACGATGCTGCGGCGAACCTTGGTGAATCCGTTCCAGGTGCCATTACAGGTCCCTTCCACCGACAGACCGGGGTTGGCGGCAATATCCGTGGTGCTGCATGCCAATGCCCCGACCGACCCGGCCGGCATCGATAAGGCGTTGTCGCTCTCCAGGGAGCCGGTCTGAAGGTTGTTGTAGGCCGCCTCAAAGACCTTGTTATTGTCCCTGTCAAGGTAGAGTCGACCCAAGTCTTCAAACGTTTCCCCAAGGTCATAGCGGTTGTTGTTATTGGCGTCAAAGAAATGCTCTTCGCCATCGGTATACGCCAACACCGTCACCCGTCCCGGGCGTGGATCACCCCCTGCACCAGTGGGCGATGTCCCCTGTGTCGATGCCGAGCCCAGGGGTCGGTACTCCTGGCCATACAGCGTCACGCTGCAGCGACCTGTGGTGCCTGACACCACGCAGCTACTGGAACCGGTGTCCGAGCTGATCAAGCCCCCGGATGTCACAAAAACAATGGTGGTGCCCTGAGGCACCGGGTTACCCAAGCGGTCCGCCGCATAGGCGGTGATCGTGGTGCTGTAGCCGTTGGACTTGGCCGTGAAGTAGCCGCCCGCCAGGAAGTTGGGCTGGCTTGTGGAAAGGCCGAAAAAGCGCTGCGTTGGTAGCCCGGTCTGAACCGTCAGAATATTGGAGACGGTGAAAATAGCGGGTGCGCTCACCAAGGCGGCCCGAACCTGCACCGTGGCCGGCACCGTACCACCACAGACCGAGAAGCTGACGGTGCCATCAGCGCTGGATGTCACCGTCGTCGGGGCGCCACAAAATGTGATGCCGTCATTGGTATTGGTCAGTGTCGCTGCCACTGGGGTACCGGCGACTGGGTCCGTGTTCGAGTTGACCACCTTGAACTTGACGCTGGCTTGGTTCACGCCCACCGAACCGGATTGGTAGATCAGGGCAGGCGTGGCGCTGACAAAGACCAATCCAGTGGTGGGAGGGGTTGTCACTGTGAAACTGCCGGCCAGCGAGACGTTGCCCGTGGTGCCAGCCGTCACGGCACAGGTGCCGGTGGCAGTGGTGTTCAGCACCGCACTGGCGCGCCCGGTGCTGTCCACCAGCGCGGGCGACGGTGTGGCTGCACCACAAGGCGAGGTAAAAGTCACCGGCACCGAATTGGACGATGCCGTCACGCCATTGACCTGCACAGCCACGCTGACTGTCAAAGATTGCCCCTGCTGGACACTGGCTGGCGAGACAGAGAAGTCAGACAAGCCAACCGTGCCCGAGGTGATGGCCAAATCCAGCGCCTTGGACAGTGCCACACTCTCGACCGATGCGGTGGCGGTAGCCACCACCCCGCCGGAGGCGCTCACCGAGGCCGGCGAAACCCGAATCAGCATCACGCCCGTGTCATCGGTGAAGGCGATGCCAGAGGCCGGCACCAGCACCGCGTCCGGCGCATCCAAAACAACCGTCACGCGGGTGTATGGCGCAGCGATGCCGGCCTTGGTTTTGAGCGCCACCTTGAGGAATCTTGGGGCCGTCTGGGACAAGGCCTTGTTGTTAATGGCGAAGCCGTTGACATCCACGAGGCTGATGTCCATGGTGGGTGATCCGGTGATGACGGTGCCGCCACCGCTGAACTTTATGGCAAGCGTGCTGCTAAGGGATGTCGACTGCACTGACACTGCAGCAGTCACCTGGAGTACAAAACCTTTGGACGGGTCTGCTGGGCTGATCTTGATCAGCGCCACACCATTGGTGTCCGTTTGAGGCTGTCCATCCAAAACAGCCGCAGCAGAATCGAGCGTAATGGTAAATTGCGTGTTGCTAGCAGCGGCACCGGATTTGGTGCGCAAGACTACCTTGAGGTAGCGCGCTTCGGTGACCGACAGTGATTGGTCCGGGACAACGGCCTCAGCCGAGTCCACTAAGGCGAGAGTCAACGTTGGGACTTTGACGCTGGTGTCCGGCCCGCCACCTCCGCCACACGCGACAAGCAGGAAGCATAGGGCTGTAACCATGAGGCGACGAAGCCAAAAAATCGCAGAAATTACCGGCTTAACAAATCTCATGAACACCCTGCGACCCTAAAAACCAAGCTTTCGGAACAACTCTACAGCCGCATAATAACATTGACACTATTGGTGTCATATAACTCTAGAAATTTAGCTGAAGGCAGTGTGAAAAAGCCAACAAGGCATGGTGTTGGCGTCTTGGCGCGAAGGCTGGTCCAGCAGGTCAATGGCGACGGTCTGGAATGTGGGAGAGTCCGTAGCCGCGAGTTTAGTGGCTCGGCCCGAGCACACCATTAGCGACCGGGCACCGCGCCTGACAACTCCAGTTGCATCACGATCATGTTCACCAGCGTGGCCACAGAAGGCCGTCCGGTCTCGATGATGAAATGCGAGGCAGCACGGTAAAGCGGGTCACGCACCGCATGCAGGTCTCGCAACCGGGTCAGCGGGTCTGCCACCTGCAGCAGGGGCCGATTCACATCGTGGCGCAGTCGGCGAAACAGCTCGTCGGGGTGCGAATTGAGGTACACCACCTGGCAGCGCGAATGCAGGCTCTGCCGGTTGACCTCACGCAGCACAGCGCCGCCGCCGGTGGATATCACAGCGCCGCTCTTTTGGGTCAGCTCGCCCAGAACAGTAGACTCAAGCTCGCGAAACCGCTCCTCGCCCTCGTGCTCAAAATAGGTGCGGATCGAGCATCCGATGCGCTGCTCGATCACATGGTCGGAATCGAAATAGGTGAGACTCAGCCGACGCGCAAGTTGGCGCCCGACAGTGGTTTTGCCTGAGCCGGGCAGCCCGACCAGGGCGATGCGGACCGCGTCGGGAACCTCATGCGATGCACTCACCACACTCAAGGCAAAACCACACTCAAGGAACTCGCCTTGCCGCTGACGGTTACCGTAAAGCGCACCATGTCTCCGGTGAAACAGCTTTTCAAGGTGGCGGTGTGGCGGGTAGGTTCAATGGTGCTGCCCACAACAGCACCCTCCAGTGTGGCAGCGCAGGTTCCAGCGGCCGTCACAGGAAATGTCTGCACAGAGAGCGCTGCGTCGGCTGGCAGGGGGTTGCCGTTGTAGTCAGCCAGGCGGACCGTCACTGACCCGGTGGAGGCGGCAAGCACGGCGGTGTGGTAGCTGGCTGGAATCGAGGCATCGTAGCTACCGGGCTGACCGATCTCGCCACCCGAGAAAATAATGACCAGGTCGCGGCGGACCTTGGTGTTGCCGTCCCAGGTGCCATTGCAGGTGCCGGCCACCGACAACCCTATGTTTGCGCCGGCGGGGCAGGCCAGAGAACCTGCGGCGCCGGCGGGCAATGGATAAGAAGTCTCACCGTCGCGGGTTCCGGTGACCAGATTGGTGTAGCTCGCTGCAAAGCTGCGGCTCTCATCCTTGTCAAGGTAAGGCAGGCCAAGGTCTTCAAACAACTCTCCGGCATCGTACCGGTTGTTGTTGTTGGCGTCGATGAAGTACTCCTCGCCGTCGGTGTAGGCCAGCACTGTCACCCGGCCCGGGCGCGGGTCGCCATTGGCCGACGACGAGCCCAGGGGCCGATAGGCCTGGCCAATCAGGCGCACCGTGCAACTGCCGCCGCTGATTTCACAGCTGCTCAGGCCGCTTGAATTGATTTGCCCACCCTCGGTCACAAAGACGATCTTGGTGCGGTCGGGAACGGGGTTACCCTGGCGGTCGGCGGCGTAGGCGGTGATGTCCACGCTGTTGCCATTGACCTGGGTTGTGAACTGGCCGCCGGCATAAAAATTGAGTTTGTTCGCCGACAGGTCAAAAAATCGCTGCGACGCGACGCCGGTCTGGATGGTCAACAGGTTGGAGTTGGTGGTGATGAGCGGATTGCTATTGAGCGTGGCGCGCACCTGCACTGTGGCCGGCAGTGTGCCGGAACACACTGAAAAGGTCACCAATCCATCTTTGTCTGAAATCGCGCTCATTTGCAAGCCACAAAAATTGATGCCCCCGTCGGTATTGGACAGACTGACCGTGACGTTTTCACCTTGCACGGCCGCCCCCACCGAGTCTATGACCTTGAAGTTAACAAGCGAAGTATTGGTGCCAACCGAGCCGGCCTGATAAATGACCGAGGGTGTGGCGCTGACAAACCGGATGCCGGTAATCGGCGGCGCGGTGACCGTAAATTCGGTGCTTCTGGTGACACCACCAGCGGTCGTGGCTGACACAGAACAACTGCCGTCTTTGGTGGTTTGGATCACGCCCGTGGCGCGGCCGTTGCCGTCCACCAAGCTGGAGGCCGGCGACACCGTGCCACAGCTGCTGGTGAATGCCACCGTCAGGGCGTTGGACGCCGCCTGAACGCCATTCACCAGCACATTGACCGCCACGTTGACCGACTGGCCCTTTTGCACACTGGCCGGCAACGCACTCATGGCTGGGAGGGTAACCGTACCGGCGGCAATTTGCAGGTCAAGGCTTTGGGTCACAGCCACTCCCGACACCTTGGCAGCAGCGGTCACCTGCACCGTACCCGTCGATGTCACGTCGGCGGGTTTGATGGGCATCAGTAAGACGCCTGTAGCATCCGTCAACTGGTCCCCGGCAGCGGGCACCAATCTGGCATTGGTGGCATCCAGTGTCACGATGACCCTGCCGAAAGACACCACGGCGCCGCTGCTGTCAGTCAGCACCATACGCAGGTAGCGCGATTCGGTATGCGACAGGCCACGGTTGGTCACCAAAGTGCCAGAGCCGTCCACCAGGGTTAGCGCCAGACTGGCGGTTTTGGCGACCACGCTCACCACGGGCTCAGGCGGGATGTTGGGGTTGCTGCCGGCGTTGCCACCACCACCGCCACAGGCGACCAGCACCAGCGCCAACCCGATCAAGCTGAAAAGTCTGAACACACCCATGACCCTGCTCCTCAGATATAAGGCGACCGTCACCGCGTCACTGCCCGGTCTGCGACGACCTTGGGCGTGATGAAGACCAGCAGTTCCTGCTTGTTGGAAACGCGGGAACGGTTCTTGAACAGGTGACCTAAGAACGGCAAGTCGCCCAGCAGTGGCACCTTGGTCTCGGTATCGGATTCGGTCAGTTCAAAAATGCCGCCAATGACCACCGTGCCGCCGTTCTCCACCAGCACCTGGGTTTTGATGTGCTTGGTGTTGATGGCGAAACCGGCCGGGGTCGATTGGCCCACGCTGTCCTTGTTCACATCCAGATCCAGAATGATGCTTCCCTCGGGGGTGATCTGCGGTGTGACTTCCAGCTTGAGGTTGGCTTTTCGAAAGGCGATGGAGGTGGCGCCGCTGGACGAGGCCACCTGGTAGGGCAGCTCGGTGCCCTGCTCGATCAGGGCCTTGATCTGGTCAGCGGTGACCACGCGCGGGCTGGACACCACCTTGCCCTTGCCGTCGGCCTCCAGGGCCGACAGCTCCAGATTCAAGAAGCGGTTGGCGGCCGAGCTGAAAATTGACACCGCAAAAGCTGCCGGGCTATACCCCCCCTGCGCAATGGCCGGCAGGTTGACAAAGTTACTGGTCAAATCCACCGGGCCGCCGGCGCCGCTGCTGGCCACGGCGTTGGCGTAACTGGAACCGAAGGCAATACGGTTGTCGCCGACGAGCTGGTAGCCGCCGTCGCCGCCCCGGGGTGCGCGCAGATCGCTGGCGCCCAAACGCACACCGAGCGACTTGCCAAAGGTGTCTGAGGCCTCGACGATGCGGGCCTCGATCAGCACCTGGCGCACTGGAATGTCCAGCTTGGCGATCAGCTGCTGCACTTGCTCCAGCTTGGCCGGGACATCGGTCACGAACAGCTGGTTGGTGCGCGCCTCAGAGATAGCACTACCGCGCGGGCTGAGCAGTCGGGACACGGTAGCGCCAGCCGGGCCGCCACTGCCAGTGAGTTGGGCGGCCACTTCGGCCGCTTTGGTGTAGTTCATCTGGAAAGACTGGGTGCGCAGCGGCTCCAGGCCCTGCAGGGCGGCCGAGGCCTCCAGCTCCAGTTTTTCGCGGACGCTGATTTCTTCCCGCGGCGCGATCCACAGCACGTTGCCGGTTTTGCGCATGCCCAGGCTTTTGGTTTGCAAAATAATGTCAAGGGCCTGGTCCCACGGGACGTCCTGCAGGCGCAGGGTAACCGAGCCGGTTACCGAGTCTGAGGTGATGATGTTGAAGTTGGAGAAATCGGCAATCACTTGCAACAGGGCACGCACCTCGATATTTTGAAAATTGAGTGACAGCTTTTGCCCATTGAAACCAGGCTCAGCGCTTAGTTTGGCCGGGTCAACCCGCACCGGCCGAACGTCCACCACAAATTGCCGCTCACTCTGGTAGGCCGAGTGCTGCCAAGCACCCTTGGGCTCAATCACCATTCGCACCCGATCACCCGCCTGCGACAGGGTCACGGTCTGAACCGGCGTGGAAAAATCAGTCACGTCGATCCGCCGGCGCAGCCCTTCGGGCAAGCTGGACTGCAAGAACTCAGCCACCAAAGTCTGACCCTGCTGGCGCAGATCGACAGCGACCTGGTCATTGGCCAGTGAGACGATGACACGGCCAGAGCCATCCGGGCCAACCCGGAAATCAAGGTCTTTGAGTGCTTGCGGGTTTCGGGAGCGGGTGTCAGCCGCAACTAAGGCCGGAGCCGCAGCGTCGGCCGGTCCTGCTGGCCCTGTCAGGATCACAAGCAGCGACCGCCCGACCAGGCGCGTGCTGAAGTTGCCGGCTTGCTTGAGGTTCAGCACCAAGCGCATGCGGTCACCAGCCTGCACCATCGTCATGGACTTCAGGTTGCCCAGACCAAACTCATAGCTGGTACGCCCGGTGCTGTTGCCAATGGCGGGCAGATCAAGTGCGATGCGCGCCGGCGACTGCATCACAAAGCCGGCCGGCGCCACCGCCAGTGGCTGTGCAAGATCAATTTTGACGATCTCCTGCCCGTCTTGTAGAGAAGCCGTCACCGCCTCCAGGCTGTTTTGCGCCATGGCCATGGCCGCCGTTCCCAGCAAACACAGTGCCAGGCCAAGTCGGCGTGAGGCCCGTGCAGCCCGTGCGGCCCACGGGTGGTGAGCTGTTTTCATTTTAATTTCTCCTGCAACTGCAAGCTGACGGTGCGTTCAACCCAATCACCCGTGGCGTCTTGCACCACTTCCCGCAGGGTGAGCTCGGTCTCGGTAATCCGAACCACGCGGCCGTAGTTCTGGCCCAGGTGATGGCCCGGCCGTATCTGGTAGATCAGGCGGTCCGACTTGACCAGCGCCACCGGCTGGCCAGCCCGTACCATCGTGCCAACCAGTGCCATGGCGTCCAAGGGCACGGCCTCCAGAGCCTCCTTGCGGCGTGTCAACTCGCCGGCAAGCAAAGCGGTGCCGGTGCCTGCCGGCGCACCGTCGCGTTTGAGCGCCTGGGTCAGCTGCTGGCTGCTGAACGGGTCCAAAGCCGAGGCCGGGGCATAGGCCTGTGGCTGAAACTGCTTGGGTTCGGCAAGGGGTGGCACGCGCGGCCGGGTCTGGTTTTTTTGCTGGCTGATCCACTTCGTGAGGTCGTCTTGATTGGCTCCGCCACAACCCAGCAGGCCTGCTACCACCAGCACCGCGCCCAGGCGCAACAGACCTTGCAAATTGCGAGCTCTCATTTCTTGGCCGCCTTGGCGTTGGCGGCGGCGGCCGCTGCCAGCCGTTGCGCCGTAACTTCATCAGCGTCGAGATAGCGAAAGGTCTTGGCGGTAGCTTCCATCGCCAGCACCCCCTCGCGCTGAGGCAGCGGCTGAATGTTGAGGTTGTTGAGCGTCACGATGCGCGACAGCTTTGCAACGTCGGCGACGAAGGCGCCGATGTCGTGGTAGCGCCCACTCACTCGCACTGAGATCGGCAGTTCGGCGTAGTACTCCTTGACCAAGACCTGGCCCGGCCGGAACAAATCGAACTGCAGACTGCGTCCCAACCCGGCTTGGTTGATGTCCGACAGCAGCGCATCCATTTCAGCCTTGCTGGGCAACTGCTTTTCCAGCTGGTTGACAGTCAGTCGCACCTGCTCGCGCTGCTTTTTGAGCGCCTCCAGATTGACCGCTCTGGCCAATTTTTCCTGAAATTCCTCGCGCAGCTTGGCTTCTTGATTTTGCTCGGCCGCCAAGGTGTCCTGGTAGCCCTGGAGCAGTGAAAACCACAGGCCCAGCAACACCAGGAAGCTCAGCAGCAGCAGCAGCGCCATGCGAGGCAGGATCGGCCAGATGGACGGGTCGCGCGGGTTCAGGCCGGTGAACTGCGCTCGCAACTTTCCCAGGTCCAGCAGCATGGCGGGGCTGCTGGGCAGCTTGGAGCGGTTGAAGGGCTTCATCAAGGTTGGGTCGGCTGAGGCGCACTGACCATCAGCGCGGGGACACCGGGCACTTTGGGTTTGTCGGTGTCACTGGCCCGCACCAGGCGCACCCGGATGGTGAAATTGGACACTCGACGCTGATCGCGCGGTGACAGGGCCTGGGTACCGGCCACGATTTCGACCAATTCGGGCCGGGCAAACCAGGGCGACTGGTTGCCCAAATTGCGCAGCAGCTCGGACACCCGCTCATTGGACTGGGCCGCGCCCAAGAGCGTCAGGGCCTGCCCATCCTGCCTAAGGCTGGCGATAAACACCCCTTCCGGCAGCAGTCGGACCAGTTCATTCAATAAAAAAACCGGCAGGTTACGATCGGCCTGCAGGTCTTCAACCGCATGCTGGCGCGCGCGCAGTGCCGTGATCTCAGCCTGGAGGCTTGCAATGTCCTTGATCTGGGCATCAAAACGGTTGATTTCAGTCTGCAGTAACTGGTTTTTTTCGTGCTGTGCAGAAATCTGCGCTTGAAACGCGACAAACACGAGGGCAGCGACCAAGCCGCCAAGCGACGCGGCCAGACAGAGACTCTGGTTGAAGCTGTGCCGCCGCCGCTCGCGCTCAAGCTCCCGGTGCGGCAACAAGTTGATCAGGATCACGTGGCGAACCTTCGAAGCGCCAGACCGCAGGCCAGCAGGTATGAGGGCGCCTCCCGGGCCAGCTTGTTGTCTGCCGCCTTGCTGCCAAGATCCATGCCTTGAAACGGTTGCGCAACGGTACAGGCAAAGCCGGTTTGCTTGTGCAGCACGCCCGCCAGTCCCGGCACCACCGACGCACCGCCGGCCAACAGGATGTGATCGACTTGGCTGTGGTGGGTGCTGGTAAAGAAAAACTGAAGGGCTCGGTCGACTTCCTGCCCGGCGTTCGCCAAAAAGGGCGCGAGTACGCTGAGCGGGTAATCGTCAGGCAGGTCACCACTGCGTTTGCGGCTCTCGGCCTCTTCCAGCGCGAAGCCGTAATGGCGCATGATCAGCTGCGTCAACTGAGCGCCACCAAAAGTACTGTCTCGCTCGTAGAGCAGCTCCTGACCCTGCAGCACTTGCAGGCGGGTGGCACGACTGCTGATTTCAATCAGCGCCACCACAGCCTGCGACCGTGGTAGCGAAGGCAGATCCACAATGAGGCGCTCGGCAGCACGGCGCGAGGCGTAGGTCTGCACATCCAGCACGGCCAGCTTTAGCCCGGCGGCCTCGGCCAGGCCCTGCATGTCTTCGACTTTTTCCTTGCGTGAGGCCGCGATCACCACGTCGATCTGATCAGCGGCCGTTGCATTGGGGCCGATGGTGCAAAAATCCAGACTGACTTCATCCATCGGGAAGGGGATGTACTGGTTGGCCTCGGCCTCCACCTGCAGTTCCAGCTCCAGCTCGCTCAGGCCAGCCGGCAAGCGAATTTTCCGAGTGATGACCGCTGCGGCCGGTAGCGCCATGGCCAGGAGTCGCGCCTTGCTCCCACTGCGCCGCACCAGCCGACGCACGGCTTGGACCACCTCGTCAAACTTGTCGATCTGGCCATCTTGGACCCATCCTGGCTGCAAGATTTCCTGGCCGCAGTGGGCGAGCAGAAATTGGCCTGAGGCATGTCGGCCGAGCTCCACCAGCTTGACGCTGGATGAACTGATGTCCAGGCCCAGCAATGGCGCGGATTGGCGACTGAACAAGGACCCCAAAGACAACACAGCAACCCCTTAAACTCGAGCTCACGGCAGGACAAAAATCGGCCGCGGTTGGCGGCATGCTATCAGCAAGCGTCTAAACCAGGGAATATTTGCATTTTCCGACAGGCTCGGCGCTCGCGGTGGCACAGATCATTGCATCGTTTTTATAATCATCGAGCTGCCACTTAAAGTCCCGTATGCCCCAAAAACCGCCGTCCAGCCCGCCATCTGCCGATTCCACGCCTGGCGCCAGGGCTCTCATGTGGTTGGGCAGGGCCGCTGTGTGGGGTGCCGGACTGGCGCTGGCGGGGCTGCTGTCGGTGCTGATTCTGGTCGCGGTCGCCCTCGCGGTGGCCTACCCCAATCTGCCCGATATTTCAGACTTATCGGATTACCGTCCCAAGTTACCGCTGCGGGTGCTCTCCGCCGAAGGCGCGTTGATCGGTGAATTTGGTGAGGAGCGGCGGCAACTGACCCCGATCCAGCAAATCCCGAAAATCATGACCGACGCCGTGCTGGCGATCGAGGACGCGCGCTTTTACGAACATGGGGGCGTTGATTACAAAGGAATGCTGCGTGCAGCGTTGGCCAACCTGGGGCGACTCAAGAGCCAAGGGGCTTCTACCATCACGATGCAGGTGGCGCGCAATGTCTACCTGTCGTCAGAGAAAACCTACACCCGCAAAATTTACGAGATTTTGCTGACCTTCAAGCTTGAACACCTGCTCAGCAAGGACAAGATCCTCGAGATCTACATGAACCAGATTTTTCTGGGTAACCGCGCCTATGGCTTTGCCTCAGCGGCTGAGGCCTATTTCGGCAAGGAACTCAAAAATCTCAGCATCGCCGAAGCTGCCATGCTGGCCGGTTTGCCCAAGGCGCCCTCCGCCTATAACCCGATCGCCAACCCCAAGCGGGCACGGGTCAGGCAACTGCACATCATTGACCGCATGCTCGACAACGGCTTTATCACCGCCGAGCAGGCCGCCACGGCCAAAAAGGAAGAGCTCAAGGTCAAAACCAACTCAGACAACAGTCGCGTGCACGCTGAATATGTGGCCGAGACGGTACGCCAGCTGATGTACACACAGTATGGCGACGAGACCTACACCCGCGGCCTGAATGTCTACACCACCCTGCGCGCTGGCGACCAGGACGCCGCCTACAAGGCCCTGCGACGCGGCATCATGGATTTCGAACGACGCCAGGTCTACCGTGGTCCTGAAAAGTTCGTCACCCTGCCTGCCTCTGGGCAGGAGCTTGACGACGCGATCGACGACGCTCTGGAAGACCACCCCGACAACGGTGATGTGCTGTCTGCGGTGGTGCTGTCTGCCGACGCGCGACGGGTGCTGGCCACCCGGCAGAACGGTGAAACCATCGAGGTCACGGGCGAAGGCCTCAAGCCGGTGCAGACCGGCCTGTCAGACAAGGCGGCGCCCAACATCAAGATCCGCCGTGGCGCCGTGATCCGCGTCGTCAAAACACCCAAGGACAGCTGGGAAATCACACAGCTTCCCGAGGTTGAAGGCGCCTTTGTCGCCTTGGATCCGCGCGACGGCTCGATCAAGGCCTTGGTGGGTGGTTTCGATTTCGCCAAGAACAAGTTCAACCACGTCACGCAGGCGTGGCGGCAGCCAGGCTCCAGCTTCAAACCCTTCATCTATTCAGCCGCCTTGGAGAAGGGTTTTACCCCGGCCACCGTCGTCAACGACGCGCCGCTGTTTTTTGATGCGGGCGTGACAGGCAGCCAGCCCTGGGAACCCAAGAATTACGACGGCAAGTTTGAAGGTCCGATGAGCATTCGACGCGGCCTGGCCAAATCCAAAAACATGATCTCCATCCGCATCCTGCAGGCAATCGGCGCAAGCTACGCGCAAGAATGGGTCACCCGCTTTGGCTTTGAGGAAGACAAGCATCCGGCCTACCTGACGATGGCGCTGGGCGCGGGTTCGGTCACGCCAATGCAAATGGCCACCGGTTACTCGGTGTTTGCCAATGGCGGATATCGGGTGAACCCCTGGCTGATCAACCGCGTAACCGACCAGAAGGGACGGGTGTTGGCCGAGACAAAGCCGCTGCCACTGGACAACACGGTGCGCGCAATTGATGCGCGCAACGCCTTCATCATGAGCAGCTTGCTGCAAGAGGTCACGCGCACCGGCACGGCCGCATCGGCGCAGGCCACGCTCAAGCGGCCTGACCTGTATGGCAAGACTGGCACCACCAATGATTCGATGGACACCTGGTTCGCCGGTTACCAACCCACACTGGCCGCCGTCACCTGGATCGGCTACGACACGCCCCGCAAACTCGGTGACCGGGAAACTGGCGGTGGTCTGAGCCTGCCCGTCTGGATTCGCTTCATGGAGCAGGCCCTGAAAAATGTGCCGGTGTCTGAACCCAGCGTGCCAGAGGGCGTGGTATTCGCCGGTGGCGAGTGGTACTACGACGAGTTCGCCCGAGGCGCCGGCGTCAGCAGCCTGGGACTGGAGGACAAGGACAAGGGCGCATCCACTACCCTGCCTGCAGCCGCGCCGGCGCAGTCCCCGGCGATGGCCGATGATCGAAAAAAAATCCTCGACCTGTTCCGCAATTAGTCAGGCAGCAAACACCAAAGGGCAGCCCGCCTGCGCGCTGGCATCATGCGACAAACAGGCAAAAAACTCGCCCTGGCCCTTGGTATCCGTCCATTTTTTGCTATCAAATTTGAAGTGATAGCCACCCGAGCGGGCCGCCAGCCAGACCTCGTGCAGCGGTTTTTGAAGGTTGATCACGATCTGGCTGCGGTTGGCAAACACCAGCGTCACCATGGCGCCGACGCGCTGGTTGTCAATGTCGGCGCTATCGTCGTCGTTAATGCGGTCGCAACTGGCCTCCACCGCTTTGAGCAGGTTTTCAGCCAGGTCCAGGAATTCGAGGTCGGTCATTACAATTTCACCATGTTGACTTACCCACGAATTCTAGTCAGGACCCTTGTCCTTGCGCTCTGTGCGGTAACCCTGGGTGGCTGCGGCCAGTCCGGGCCGCTGTACCTGCCCACCGGACCGGCCGCCGCCCAGCGCGCCACCCTGCCCCAAACCCTGATCAAGCCGGCTGCCCCCGCAGCCAGCAGCCCCGCACCATGACACCTCACAACCTGCCCGGCCAGCCCCACCTGGCCTACCGCGACGGCGAACTCTGCCTGGAGTCGACCCGCCTGAGCGCGCTGGCGCAAGCCCACGGCACACCGCTGTTTGTCTATTCCAAAGCCGCCATGCTGGCCGCGCTGGCCGCCTACCAGCACGGCTTTGCCGGTCGCCAGGTGCAGATCTGCTACGCCATGAAAGCCAACCCGGCACTGGGCGTGATCGAGCTGTTTGCGCGGGCTGGCTGCGGCTTTGACATCGTCTCAGGCGGTGACATGGACCGGGTGCTAGCCGCTGGCGGCACAGCAGACAAAATCATCTTCTCTGGTGTGGGCAAAACGCGCGCCGAGATGCGCCGGGCGTTGCAGGCTGGCATCGGCTGCTTCAATGTCGAGAGCGAGGCCGAGCTCGACGTGCTGAGCGAGGTGGCCACCGCTCTGGGCTTACGCGCCCCGGTCAGCATCCGCGTCAACCCCAATGTGGATCCCAAGACCCACCCGTACATTTCCACTGGCCTCAAGGGCAACAAGTTCGGCATTGCGCATGAGCGGGTGCTGCCCACCTACCTGCACGCGGCCGGCCTGAGCGGCATCCGGGTGGTGGGCATTGACTGCCACATCGGCTCGCAGATCACCCAAACCGAACCCTACTTGGACGCGATGGACCGCATGCTGGACCTGGTCGAGGCCATCGAGGCCGCGGGCATCCCGATCCACCACATCGACTTCGGGGGCGGCCTGGGCATCGACTACAACGGCGACACCCCGCCCGACGCCGGCCAACTCTGGGCCCTGCTGCTGGCCAAGCTCGATGCGCGCGGCTTCGGCCAGCGCCAACTGATGATCGAGCCCGGCCGCTCGCTGGTTGGCAACGCCGGCCTCTGCGTCACCGAGGTGCTCTACCTCAAGCCCGGCGAGCAGAAGAACTTCTGC
>RFWA01000003.1 GCA_009922295.1 Betaproteobacteria bacterium | reverse complement strand
CTGACGCCAGCGGCGCTGGCCGCCTTTGTCGAAGCCGCGGCGGACGCGGCACGCCGGCTGCAGCGTTGTGGCTACACCGGGGTCGAGCTGTCGGCCGGGCATGGCCATTTGTTTCACCAGTTTTTGTCGCCGCACAGCAACCTTCGCGAGGACGACTATGGCGCCACGCTGGTCGGCCGCAGCCGCCTGCTGGTGGAGGTGTGCCGAGCCATTCGCCAGACCTGTGGCAGCAGCTTTATGCTGGCGGTCAAGCTGCCTGGTGATGATGGCCTGCGCGACGGCGTGACCCCCACGCTGGCAGCAGAGATCGCCCGCCATCTGGT
The DNA here is from genome assembly GCA_009922295.1 of Betaproteobacteria bacterium. GTDB lineage: Bacteria > Pseudomonadota > Gammaproteobacteria > Burkholderiales > Burkholderiaceae_C > Rhodoferax. The sequence goes on along the minus strand of RFWA01000003.1, from coordinate 24,371 downwards.
GGCCCAGGTCCCGGTCGACCTGTTGTCGTATGCGCAAGGCACGCACCACCACACGCTGGAGATGCACCTGCCCGACGACAGTTACCCGCGGCAGCCTTTCATGCCCTTGATTCGGCGGCTGAAGGCCGAGACTCCGGCGGTGCCGGTGATGGCGCTGGGGCGCATCACCGACCCGGCCGAAGCCGAGGGTATTTTGGCGCGCGGCGATGCGGCGCTGGTGGCGCTGGGCCGGGCCCTGGTCACCGACCCGGCCTGGCCGCTCAAGGCGCAGCGGGGCCTGGCGCGCAGCATCCGCTACTGCGTGTCCTGCAATTCGTGCTGGGGCACCATCATCCAGGGCCTGCCGATTGCCTGCGACAACAACCCACGCGTGGCCCATCCCCACGAACTCGATGCCGACCTGCCCACCACCGCGGCGCCTAAACGCATCGCGGTGGTGGGGGCGGGTATTGCCGGGCTGGAAGCGGCGATGACCGCCGCCCAGCGCGGCCATCTGGTCACGCTGTGGGGGCAGGGCGCCATGCCCGGCGGCAAAGCGCAGCTGCAGTCGCGCCTGCCCATCAGTGAGTCGCTGTCCAGCATTGCTGACTACCAGTTCATGCAGCTGCAACGGCTGGGCGTCGATCTTCGGCTGGGCCAAAAGGTCACCGCCGAAGAGGTGCTGGCCACACAGCCGCAGGCGGTGGTGCTGGCCACCGGGGCCACCATGGTCTGGCCGCAAGCTTTGCCCGTTCACTTGCGCGACGAGGGCTGGGTGCAAGACCTGCGCGAGGTTGCAGCGGCGCTGCTTGACCGCCTGGGCACACAGGCCGGCGTGGCCGTGCTGTACGACCTGGATCAGAGCGCCGGCACCTACGCCGCAGCGGAATGGTTAAAAGACAAATTTGAGCGCGTGGTGATATTGTGTGGCCGTGAATCAGTGGCGCAGGATGTGCCTTTGGTGGTGCGCCAGCGTATCCAGCGCCGATGCGCCGAACGCGGCATCGAGATCCTGACGCAGGTCGAACCGGTCTGGACCGATCTGATGGAGGAAGAGGGCCGCCTGGCCTACCGCAGCATCTTTGGCGACACGCTGCGCTACATCGACCAAGTGGCCCTGATCACCTACGCTACGCCCCGCAAGCCCAACCTGGCCCTGTGGCCGGCCTTGCGTGACAGCGGTGTGCCGGTTCACCGCATTGGCGACTGCCTGCTGGCGCGGGACCCGATGGCGGCAACCGCGGAGGGCCACGCCGTTGGTATGGCGCTCTAATCCGCTGGATTATTCAAATTTGATAGCAGCAAGTGCTTATTCCATAAAGGCTGGAGGCCGATTTGACCTCTCTTTAGAGGGCTTTGCCCGGACCCTGGCGAGCAGTTCCGGGTGACGGTCCAGCACCCTGACTAAGATGTGTTCTTTTCCCATACACCAAGGACCGCCATGCTCGCCCACCTGCGCAACACCCAGATCTACTTTGACATCGACGGCATGGGCCTGGTGCCCGATGGCCCGCGCATGCGCGAAAAGCCGGCGGCCTTTGTCATCCACGGCGGTCCGGGCGGCGAGCACAGCGACCTGAAGGCCGGTTTTGGGCCGCTGGCCGACCGGCTGCAGCTGGTCTATTTTGACCACCGGGGCCAGGGCCGATCAGGGCGCGGCGATGTGCGGCTGTACAACCTGGACGAAAACGTGGAAGACATGGAGGCGCTGCGCCGGCACCTGGGGTTGGGGCCGATTGTCAGCATGGGCACCAGCTACGGCGGCATGGTGGCCATGGCGCACGCGGCGCGCTACCCGCAGTCGGTGTCGCACCTGGTGCTGATGGTGACGGCGGCGCACGCCGGCTTCAATGCCCGGGCGCGGCAAATCGTGGCCGAGCGTGGCACGCCCGAACAGGTTGCGGTATGCAACGACCTGTGGGCAGGCAAGCTGGACACGGCCGACAAGATGCGCCACTACTACGCAGTGATGGGGCCGATGTATGCGCTGAAGTACGACGCCGCTGCCGCCGAGCAGGGCCGAGCACGCGGCATCGTATCGCCCGAAGCGATGGCACAGGCCTTTGCGCCGGGCGGTTTTTTGCAAACCTTTGATTTGCGCCCAGAGCTGCCCCACATCAGCGCGCCGACGCTGATCCTGGCCGGCCAGCAAGACTGGATTTGCCCGCCCGAGTTTTCTGAAGAAATCCACCGACTGATCCCCGGCTCGCAGCTGCAAGTGCTGGCCAACAGCAGCCATTCGCTACGGGTGGATGTGCCCGAGGCCATGAGGGCCGCCATCAGCACATTTGTGGCCCATGCCGCCCCGCGCATTTGAGGCGGCCACTGCATGAGCCTGCAGAACTTTGTCATCAGCACGCTCATGCGCTTGGCGCAACGCACCAGTGCAAAGCTGAGTGCCGAGCACCGGTTTCGGCGTAACCGCCGCTTTCTGGCCGCAGACCGCAGCAAGCCCGGGCCGGCCGTGCAGATCAAGCCAGCGCAGTTGGCCGGCTTGCCCGTGGAGTGGGTGACGCCCGTCAGCCTGACCCAGCCCGATACTTCGCCGATCTGTTTGTACCTGCATGGCGGGGCCTTCGTGATGGGCGGGCTTAACAGCCACCGTGACCTGGCAGCCCAACTGGCACAGCGGGCGCAGATCCGGCTGCTGATGGTGGACTACCGGCTGGCGCCCGAGCACCCGTTTCCAGCAGCATTGGAGGACGCCTTGGCGGTGTACCGTGCGCTGCTGGCACAGGGTATCCCGGCGCAGCGCCTGCTGCTGGGCGGTGACAGCGCCGGCGGTAACCTGGCGCTGGGCACGGCACAGTCCATTCAGGCTCAGGGCCTACCGCTGCCTACCGCCCTGGTGCTGTTTTCGCCCTGGCTGGATTTGACGGGCCATAGCCCGTCGCGCCTGGCCAATGCGGCTTCTGATGTGATGTTGTCGCAACAGGTGCTGGACGAGGCCGCAGCCCTGTACGCGCCTGGCATGGCGCTGGACGATGCCCGGCTGTCGCCACTGTTTGGCCAGATGGCCGGCCTGCCGGCCTGCCTCTTGGTTGCCAGCCGCGCTGAAATTCTGATTGACGATGCGCGGCGGCTACAGCAGCAGATGCTGGCCGCAGGCGGCCAGGTCGAACTGCTGGAATGGGGCCACACACCGCACGCCTTCCCTGTGATGGCGCGCTACCTGCCCGAGGGACGTGCGGCGCTGGACCAGGCGGCGCGGTTTATCCGGCAACGGATGGCCTAGCTCAGCGCATCTGCGCGCCCTCTTGTGGATCGAGCCGCACAAACCACCACAGCGACAGCAGATTGACCAGCCCGAGAACAATGAATGCGGGCGAGAAATCGCCGGCCTGTAGATCTATGCCATTGCCACCATGCCAAAAGGATGCGGCTCCCAGCAAGGCGGCCCCCAGCACCACGCCAAAGCTCAACGAAACCTGCTGCGCCATGGTGGATAGGGCGGTGGCATGGCTCATGCGGGAGGCGGGGATTTCCGAGAAGCCCAGCGTGCCCAGACAGATCATGCACATTGAGGTGACCAAACCGCTCAGCATCAGCACCACAAACAAGAGCAAATGCGGTGTGGCCGGCGTGAATAGGCTGTAACCCAGGTAAAACAAGCTGCTGAGCACCGCGGCACCGATGAGCAGGCTGCGAAAACCAAATCGCCGGATGGCCTGGGCCATCACCACCCGCGTGCCCAGGGCGCCCACTGAGGTGGCCATCGTCAGCATGCCGGACGCCAGTGGCGACAGGCCAAAGCCCAGCTGCAGCATCAGCGGCAGTAAAAATGGTGCGGCTCCGATAGCGATGCGCAGCGGCAGGCCGCCAAACACCGACAAACGAAAGGTGCGGTGGCGCAGGATAGCCAGGTCAATCAGGGGATGGGCACGTTGGCGTCCATGGCGCGTGTAAAGCCACAGCAGCACCGCACCCAGCAGCGCCGCCAGCCAGGACACCGCCACGGGCACCATGGCGCGCCCAGCAGTTTCCAGTGCGCCCAGCATCAAACTCAGGCCCAATGCCATCAAGCCGAAACCACCAAAGTCAAAAGGCACCGGGTCAACCGCCGGCGGGTCGTCACGCACAAAAGCAAGCGTGAGTCCAATGGCCAATAGCCCGAAAGGGATGTTGACCAAAAAAATCCAGCGCCAGTTGGCAAAGGTCACGATGGCCCCGCCAAACAAGGGGCCCATCATGCGGCCAATGACGGGCGGCACAGTGAACCAGACCATGGCCGCTACCATGCCTTCCGGGGGCACAGCCCGTAACAGGATCAGGCGGCCCACCGGCACCATCATGGCACCGCCCATTCCTTGCAGGATACGAAACACCACCAGCTCGGGCAGGCTGCTGGCCAAGCCGCACAGGGTGGAGCCGAGCGAAAACAGCGCAATCGCCATACAAAATACCCGCCGCGCGCCAAGCCGGTCGGCCAGCCAACCGCTGAGTGGCAGAAACACCGCCAGGCTGAGCAGATAGGCGGTGATGGCCAGGTTCAGGTGAAGCGGCGGCACCGCCAGTGAGGTGGCAATGCTAGGCAGCGCCGTAACCATCACCGAGGAATCGAGGTTTTGAAGGAAGAGTGGGCTGGCAACGATGGCGGGGATCAGTCGGTCACGTCGAAGCAGCATCGGTCCATTTTAGTGAGGCGGCTGCGGCCTCCATGCCATCACCGTCGTGAGCTACAGGAAGGGTCGGCTGGCCGCCAGACATTCAGCGGCCCAGGCCTGCGCTGGCGTGACTGCTTCGCGCAGCAGGTGCACCATCTCGACGCTCACCGGCAGATCTGGCGGCAGGGCGGCAAACAGGCCAAAGAGGTCGATGTTGCCCTCACCCGGCATGAGCCGCTCGCAACGGGCGGTGTGCAGCAACTGCTCGGTGCTGAAGTGCGTGCCGGCCTCGCCGTCACAGATCTGGGCATAGTGCAGCAGGCTGCGCGGGATGGCTCGAATGTCGTCCAGTGTGGTGTGGGAGCGGCCAAAGTGCAGCGCATCTACCAAAATGCCGGCGTTGCCCGGGCTGCCCGCAGCTTCGACCAGCGCCAAGGCACTGCGGGCGTCGGGCACCGCCGTCCAGGGCATGAACTCCAGGTCGGCCGTCAGGCCAAACGGCGCCATCTGCTCGCACAGCCGGGCATAGCTGGTGGCCAGGCGGGCCGGGTCGGTGTCGTCACCGGCAACGAGCACGGCGCGCGCGCCTAGTGTGGCGCCGGCCTCGAACAGAGGCAGGTACAGCCGGGGGTCAAAGGCCTCGCCGATGCGCACGATCTCCAAGTCAAACACGCCCACACCGGTGTCGCGGCAGGCGGCCAGGGTCTCACGCATCAGCGCTGCGTCACCCAGCAAGTGTTGATACGGCGTGCCTGGGGCGTTGGGCCACAGGCGCAGGCCAACAAAGCCATAACCGGTAGCAGCCGCAATGCGCACCGCCTCGGGCGGGCTGCAGCGGTGGGCCGTCAGGTAGGCCATGGAGTAGGCGCGCACGCTCATTTCAGCGGCGACACTGCCGTGGGCAGCGCAATGGTGGACACCATGTCGGTGCTCAGGTGCGCCGGGCCGCCCTTGGGTGGCCAGATGCCCTGGGCCACAGCCTGGCTACGGGCCTGGCTGCGGGCGTCAAGAGAGGCATAGGGCCAGATGTTGGTGAAACGCAGCGGGCCATCCAGCGCCGCCATGGCCACCAGGCAGGGCGATATTTTGTCGCGCAGCGGGACGGCCTGCTGCCACAGGTCGATGGTGGGCTGCAGGCCACCCGGCTTGATGCCGTAAGTGCGAATCTCGTACACCGGCCCGACCAGCCCACTCTCGACGCTGGGACGCACCGGCTTCATCCACGGAAAACCCCGGTAGCTGTGCTGCTCCAGCCGCTGATAGATGTCACCACAGCCCAAGGGACTGGCGCTGAGCTGGGTACGCTCACGCTCGGCCTGCAGCGCCGCCAGATCAGCAAAGCCGCGCAGCACGATCATTTGGTTGAGTACACCGATGTCGGTGGTCCAGCAGGCCAGCAGTTCGCCGCCGGCTTGCGGCGCGTTGCAGTAGGCCTGGACCTGGCTGGCGGCTTGGGCCGCGCTACCGAAGGGCAGGGTCAGGGTGGCGAGTTCGTAGAACATGGGGCTGGGGTCCTCAGGTGATTTGCTATAAATAATGGAGCTATAAAACCAATGCCATCAAGGGTTAGAGGCCGATTTGTCTTGGATTTTTTCAGGGTTGAGGCTGGCGGCGTGGTGGGCTGCAATAAAGCCGAAGGTCATGGCCGGGCCGAGCGTGATGCCGCCGGCCGGGTAGTGGCCGCCCATCACGCTGCTCATGTCATTGCCACCGGCGTACAGGCCTGCAATCGGCTGGCCGGCCCCATCCAGCACCTGGGCGCTGGCATTAACGCGCAGCCCGGCGAAGGTGCCCAGGCTGCCCATTACCACCTTGACAGCGTAGAACGGGGCTTTGAGCAAGGGCGCCATGCAGGGGTTGGGGTGGCCGGCCGCAGCGTCACCTTGAATGCGGTTGTAGGGGGTCTCGCCCTTGGCAAAGTCGGCATCCTGTCCGGCCAGGGCCATGGCGTTGTAACGCGTGACCGTGACCTGCAGCGCCTCGGCGTTCAGGCCGCAGGCCTGTGCCAGCGCGGCCAGGCTGCGGCCACGCTGCAGGTAACCGTTGGCCAGCCAGCGGCCCAGCGGAAGGGGGGCGGGTTTGACCGCCCCCAGTCCGTAGCGGCGGATGAAGCTGTGGTCAACCACCAGCCAGGCCTCGGGCGGTTCGCCGGTCGGGGTGGCGCGCAGCAGCGACTGCATCACGTCGTGGTAGCTGTCGGCCTCGTTACAAAAGCGCTGGCCCTGTCGCGTGACGGCCATCAGCCCGGGTTTGGCCCGCTCGATCAGGTGCGGAAAATTCGCCACCGAGCCGTCGGCACGCGGCACCAATGACACCGGGGCCAGCGCCGCCGCCTGCACCAGATCATCAGCTACCTGACCACCAGCCGACTCACCCAGGCGCAGGCCGTCACCGGTGTTGCCTCTGGCGCCGGCCGACCAGTGCGCCTGCCCGTTGGCCGCATGGGGCAGCAGGCGGCGCTTGAAGGCGTCGTCATGCGGAAAACCCCCAGCAGCCAGCAGCACGCCGCAGCGGGCCTGCACCGTGCGCTCACCCTGCGGCGTCGCCAGGACCGCGCCAGAGACACGGCCCTGCTGCAGCAAGCGGACCACCGGGCAGCTGACGCGCATGTCGACCCCGCGCGCAAGCGCCGACGTCGCCAGCGCGGCCACCAACGCGTTGCCATTGACCAGCCGCATGCCGCGCCGGTGCAGCAGCAGGTCACGCCCATGCCGCAGCAGCAGCTTGGTCACGTACCAGAACGAGGCCGGCTGGCGCAGCGCGTTCAAAAAATGCCGCAGCTCGGCCCCCGAGGCAATCCCCAGGCCGCACAGCGTGGTCTCGGCCAGCGGCGGCTTGAGCTGCTGGAGGTGGGCGCCCAGACGCCGGCCGTCAAACGGGGCGGCGCACACCGAGCGCCCGCCGGTGGCGGCATCCGGTGTGCGGCCATGAAAATCGGGGATGGCGTTGCCGTCGATGAACTGCAAGGCGGTGTGCTGGCGAAAAAAGTCCACCATGCGCGGCCCCTGCGCCAGGAAGGCTTGCAGCCGCGCCGGGTCAAACTGGGCGCCCAGTTCATGCCGCAGGTAGGCCAGCGGGCGAGCCGGGTCTTCGGTGATACCCGCGGCCTGCGCCAGCGGGTTACCCGGTATCCACAGCCAGCCGCCCGACCAGGCCGTGGTGCCGCCAAACTGGGGCTCTTTTTCTGCCACGATCACCTTCAGCCCCAGATGGGCCGCAGTCACCGCCGCCGACAGGCCGCCCGCGCCGGAGCCGACCACCAGCAGGTCGCAGGATTCGGGCATAGCGTCCGTGGTCATGCGCGCTGGCTGACTAATCAGCGTAGATCAGCTTGCGGCTGCTGTCGGCCACCGTGGCCACGTCGGTGGTCAATTTGAAGAAGGGTGAGGCGCCACTGGCCGCGGCCAGCTGTGCCGCCACCGAGACCAGTTCTGGCGCCAGCGCCAACATGCGCTCCGGCGTAAAGCGCACCGTGGGTCCAGCAATGGTTAATACGCCAAAGGCGGGCTGCTTGGCAAAGCGCACCGGCGCCGACATTGCGCTCAGGCCCGGTGTGTAGGTATCGACGGTGATGCTGTAGCCCACGGTCCGCGTGGTCTGCACCGCTGCCAACACCGCCTGCAGTGTGGCGGGCGCGGCCGGCCCGAACTGCGCCGGCAGACCCAGCCCCTGGCGGGCCACCAGCGCCAGCGCCTCGTCGTCAGACATCGTGGACAACCAGGCCCAACCCGATGAGGAGCATGACAAACGGGCGTCACTGCCCATGTCGGGGTCATAGCGCAGACCCTGGCGCGCGCCCTGGGCCCTGGCCACCCAGGTCAGGCGCTCGCCGTCCACCACCGACAGGCGCACGAGCTCCCCCGAGACGTCGGCCAGCCGGTTCAAGAGCGGCTGGGCAATGTCCACAATGCCGGTGTTGCTCAGGTAACTCAGGCCCATGGCGACCAATTTGGTGGTGAGCAGGTAGTCGCCATGGCCACGCGACTGGCGCACATAGCCCAGTCGCACCAAGTCCGCCAGCAGGCGGTGGGCCGCGCTGCGTGGAATGCCCAGCCGGTCGGCCAAGGCGCTCAACTCCAGGCCCTCGCCCTGCTGCGACAGCAATTCGAGGATGGCCAAGGTTCGTTCAAGTACGCCATTCATACCCGTCATGGTAGCAGCATTCGGAACATAGTTCCAAAGTGGAATGCTGTTTCATTTTTGTTATGATCGCTTGCATGATTGATTCTCTGAACGGCTCGACCCGTCTGCATTTCATTGTGGGCGACCCGATCGCGCAAGTGAAATCTCCCGCCGGTGTGTCGCAGGCCTTTCACGACCAGGGCCGCAACGCCCTGTGCGTCCCGGCCCATGTGGCGCCAGCTGACCTGGCCAGTTGGTTAGCTGGCCTGTCATTGGCCCAGAACGTCGACGGCATCATCGTTACCGTGCCGCACAAGTTCGCCTGCTTTGCCCTGTGCGCCACCAGCACCGAGCGCAGCACCTTTCTGCAGGCCGTCAACACCCTGCGCCGCAATCCCGACGGCAGTTGGCACGGCGACATGTTCGACGGGCTCGGCTATGTGGCGGCGATGCGTGGCAAGGGCTGCGAACCGGCGGGCAAAAGCGCCCTGCTGGTGGGCGCCGGTGGCGCCGGCTCGGCCATTGCCTACGCACTGGTCACAGCCGGCGTGGCCGAACTGGCCATCCATGATCCCGACACCAGCCGCCGGGACAGCCTGGTACAGCGCCTGGCCGGGCTAGGTCGGGGCCGCGTGCGGGCCGGGGGCGCCAGCCCAGCCGGCTTTGACATCGTCCTCAACGCCAGCCCGGTGGGCATGCAGCTCAGCGACCCGATGCCGATCGACGCCAGTCTTTTTACACCGGCCCAATTCGTGGGTTGCGTGATCACAGCGCCAGCGGTACCGCCGATGATTGTTGCGGCCCGCGCCAAGGGCTGCAACACCATGACCGGGGCCGACATGTTTGCCCAGGTACGCGACCTGATGCTCAATTTTCTGCTGGGCCACTGAGATGAGGGTGCTGCGCCAGGGGTTGAACGACATTGGAAAGCTCGACGCCTTTGACCTGGTGGTCGTGGGCGCCGGAGGGGCTGGCCTCGCTGCCGCTCTGTTTGCCGCTCTTGAAGGCGCCAAGGTATTGCTGATCGAGCGGACTGGCTTGGTTGGCGGTACCACGGCCTGGTCCGGCGGTACCACCTGGGTGCCAGGCAACCCGCACAGCGCCCGGGTCAACCCCGGCGACACGCTGGCTGCCGCCAAAATCTACCTGGACCAGGCGGTGGGCACGCGCAGCCGGCCGGAACTGCGGCAGGCTTTTTTGGACCATGGCCGGGCCGCGGTTGAAAAAATCGAGGCGCATTCCGAGGTGCGCTACCGTCCCTACCCCAAACACCCCGACTACCTCTCCGATCTGGAAGGCGCCACGCTGTGCGGGCGGGCTCTGGAGCCATTGCCCTTTGACGGCCGCCTGCTGGGTGACCTTTTCAATCTGCTGCGCCCGCCCATCCCCGAGTTCACGGTGCTGCGCGGCATGATGGTTGACCGTACCGACATCCATCATCTGCTGGGCATGTCGCGTTCGCTCGCCTCGTTCAAGCACGCGGCACGCCTGCTGACCCGCCATGTGCTGGACCGCATGCGCCACCCGCGCGGCACCCGGCTCGTGATGGGCAATGCCCTGGTGGGGCGGTTGTTGTATTCCTTGTCCAAACATCCCGCGGTGACGCTGGCGCTCAACACCACGCTGGCCGACATCGACAGGCGTGACGGTCGACTCATCGGTGTGACGCTGCAGCAGGGCGACCACCGCCGACACGTGACCATCCAGGGTGGGCTGGTGTTGGCCAGCGGCGGTTTCAACCGCCACCCACAATGGCGCGCAAAGTTGCTGCCTGACATACCGGCTGAGTGGAGCCCGGGCGCGCCAGGTCATACCGGCCAAGCACAAGAGCTGGCTCTGGGCCTGGGCGCGAGCCTAGGCGAAGGTGCGCTGTCACACGCCTTCTGGGCACCGGTGTCCAGGCGCCAACGTGCCGACGGTAGCAGTGCGGTGTTTCCGCATTTCATGTTTGACCGGGCCAAGCCCGGCATGATCACCGTGAACCAGCGCGGCGAGCGCTTCCTCAACGAGAGCACCTCCTACCACCTGTTTGGGCTGTCCATGCAGGCGGCTCACCAGAGCACGCCCAGCATTCCGGCCTGGCTGGTGTGCGACGCCGACGCGCTGCGGGCGTACGGCATTGGCATGGTGCGCCCCGGCGGGCGGGGCTTGGCGCCCTTCCTGGCTGATGGCTACCTGAGCCAGGCCGCCACGCTGGACGAGCTGGCCGTCAAATTGGGCCTGGATGTGACCTTTCTGAAAGCCAGCGTAGCGCAGAACAACGCCAACGCGCAATCCGGCACTGACCCAGCCTTCGGCCGAGGCGTGACAGCCTACCAACACAACCTGGGCGACCCTGCCCGGGCCGGTACCGGCGGCAACCCCAACCTGGGGCCGCTGCAAACTGCGCCCTTTTTTGCGGTGCGGCTCTACCCTGGCGACATTGGCGCCGCCACGGGGTTGGCGACCGACGCGCGGGCCCGGGTGCTGGCCGCCAGCGGCCAGCCGATTGCCGGTCTGTACGCCATCGGCAACGACCAGCAGTCGATCATGGGCGGCGCTTACCCGGCGCCGGGCATTACCCTCGGGCCGGGCCTGGTGTTTGCCTATTTAGCCAGCCAGGACGCATTGGGTCGCAACGCGTATTGACCGGGCGCAGCCTTAAGACCAGTGTTAACCCTTATTTCGATCGATTATCGTTCGGCAAGCATCGATCATCGATCGGTATTGGGTTGTGCCGGATGGACGTCGGGGTTGGCGCCGTCTACATTGCAGGCCACGCCTTACCCGCTCACCACACCCATAAGTCCGGGTTACGGGACTTGTTTGCACATCAACCACGACAGGAGACATTTCATGCAAGTTACCAAACGCCATTTGCTGGGTGCTGCCCTGGCCAGTCTGGCCGCTCTGGCCGCTGTACCAGCCCACGCACAAGACACGATCAAGATCGCCAACATTGTTGAAATGTCCGGCCCCGGCACGACCTCGGGCGTGATGTTCAAGAACGGCGTTGAGATGGCCATCAAGGAAATCAATGCCGCCGGCGGCATTTTGGGCAAAAAGATCAGCTACACCTCGGAAGACACCCAAAGCAACCCGGGCGTGGCCAAGGGCTTGACGCAAAAAGCCGTCGACAACGATGTGTTTGCCATCTTCGGCCCGGTGTATTCAGGCTCGATCATGGTCTCGATGGCCGAAAGTCGGCGCGGGGAGGTGCCCAACTTCACCGGCGGTGAGGCTGCGTCCATCACCCAGCAGGGCAACCCCTATGTGTTCCGCACCGCCTTCGGCCAAACCATCTCCTTCCCCAAGGTGGCACGCTATCTGACAGCCAAGTCCAAGAAACTGGCGGTGCTGTATGTGAACAATGACTTTGGCAAGGGCGGCCAAGCCACCATCAAGCAATTACTGCAGGGTACCGGCACCCAAATCGTGACCGAAATCTCGACCGAAGCCGGCCAGGTGGACTTTTCCGCCGCCGTGATCCAGGCCAAGCAGTCGGGCGCTGACGCCCTGTTTGCCTACACCAATGAGGAAGAGTCGGCCCGCCTGCTGCGCGAACTGCGCAAGCAAGGCTGGAACAAGCCGGTCATCGGCGAAACGGTGCTGACCAGCGCCAAGGTGGTGGAGCTGGCGGGTGAGGCCGCCAACGGCGCGGTGGCCCACGTTGGCCTAACGGTCGAAGCGCCTCAGCTGCAGGCCTTTGGCAAACAGTACCAGGCCATGTTCAACTCAGTGTCGGACCACAATGGCGTGAAGGGTTACACCGGCATGTACATTCTGAAAGCGGCGATCGAGAAGACCGGCAAGCTCGACCGCAAGGCCGCTGCCGCAGCCATCCGCAACAGCTGCTTCTCGGCCAAACAGCACCCCGGGGTGTTGATGGACGTGTGCTTTGACGCCAATGGCGACATTGACCGCGAGAGCTTCATGACCGAAATCCGCGGTGGCAAGACGGTGGTGGCCGAGGTCCTGCCGGCCATGGGCAAGAAGTAAACGTCCACCGCAACGCGCCATCAGGAGACCAGCTCATGTCAGATTCACCCTTTGTGTTGGCCGGCGTCATGGGCTGGCCGGTGGCGCACACCCGCTCGCCGGCCATCCACAACCACTGGATCGCCAAGTACGGGCTCAAAGGCGCCTATGTCCAGTTGCCGGTGCAACCGGACCGGCTGGAGGCCGCCATCCGTGGCCTGCCGGCGCTGGGTTTTGCCGGCTGCAATGTGACCGTGCCGCACAAGGTGAACGCCATGCGATTCATGGACGAGCTGCACCCGGCCGCGCGCCGGGTGGCGGCCATCAACACCATCGTGGTGCAACCCGACGGGCGCCTGCTGGGTATGAACAACGACGGTGCGGGTTACATCCAGAGCCTGCGCGATGCAGACGCCACCTGGCGCGGCGATGCCGGGCCAGCGCTGGTGCTCGGTGCCGGCGGCGCGGCGCGGGCCATTGTGGTGGCCCTGCTGGACGAGGGCGTGCCCGAACTGCGCATCACCAACCGTACCCTGGAGCGGGCGCAGGCCCTGGCCGAGGCCTTTGGCGACCGGGTCAAAGTGGTGCCATGGTCCGAGCGCAATGAGGCCATGGCGGGTGTAAGCCTGCTAGTCAACACCACCACGCAGGGCATGCACGGCCAAGCACCGCTGGATGTGACGCTGGAGGCGCTGCCCGCAGCGGCCATGGTGTCTGATGCCATCTACATTCCGATGGAAACGCCCCTGCTGGCGCAAGCCCGGCTGCGCGGCCACCGCACGGTCAACGGCCTGGGCATGCTGCTCAACCAGGCGCGCCCGGCGTTCCAGTCGTGGTTCGGGGTACTGCCCGAGATCACGCCCGAGCTGCGCGCAGTGGTTCAAGCCACTTTTTAAAGACGACGCTGCCGTGAGCATCTTCGATCTGCCCAAGATCGATGGGCATTGCCATGTCCTCGACCCGCAGCGCTTTGCCTATCCGGCTGAGGTGCCTTACCACCCGCAGGGGCAGGAAGTGGGCTCGGCGGGCTATTTTTCACACGTGATGGCGGCCTACGGCGTGCAGCATGCGCTGCTGGTCGGGCCCAACTCGGGCTATGGCATCGACAACCGCTGCCTGCTCGACGCCATCGCCCAGGGCGAGGGCCGCTTCAAGGGTGTGGCGGTGCTGGCGGCGGACACCTCGGCGCCAGCCCTGCGCGCGCTGCAGGCGCAGGGTATCGTGGGCGTGGCCTTCAACTGTGCCTTGCACGGCCTGGCCTACTACCAAGACATCGACCCGCTACTGAGCCGACTGGCCGATCTCGGGCTGTGGGCCCAGTTCCAGGTGCAGGGCGACCAACTGGCCGCCCTGCTGCCGCGCCTGGAGCGCAGCGGGGTGCGCACACTGATCGACCACTGCGGCCGGCCCGCGCTGGCAGACGGCCCCGACGCACCAGGGGTGCGGGCGCTGCTGCGGCTGGCCGACAGCGGCCAAGGCGTGGTCAAGCTGTCGGGCTTTGCCAAGTTTTCGCAGCAGGGCTACCCGTTTGCCGATGCGCAGGCCCACGTGATGCGGTTGTGGCAGGCCTTTGGCCCGGAGCGCTGCCTGTGGGCCTCGGACTGGCCCTACCTGCGCGCCGGCTACCGGCTGGACTACGGCACGCTGCTGAAGCTGGCCGACCACTGGTTCACCCCGGACCAATGCCAACACCTGATGTGGGACACGCCCAAAAGGCTTTTTAACTGGTGACACACCAATGACCGACTTTTTTCAACTCTTCTTCAGCGGCCTGGCCACGGGCAGCATCTATGCGCTGGCGGCGCTGGGCTTTACTCTGCTCTGGCAGGCCTCGGGCACCATCAATTTCGCCCAGGGCGAGTTTGTGATGCTGCCGGCCTTCGTGATGGTGATCCTGCTGCATGCGGGCTTGCCGCTGTACCTGTGCTTTGCCGTGGCCTGTGTCGTGTCAACCCTGGTACTGGGCTGGGCCTTCAAGCGCGGTGTGGTGGACCCGCTGTTCAAGTACGGCATGATGCCGATCGTGGTGGCCACCATCGGCCTGTCCATCTCTCTGCGCAATGGCGTGCGAGCCGGCTACAGCTCGGAGCCACAGCCCTTTCCCCAGGTGTTTCCTGACCTGCTGTTCAACTGGGGCGGCGTGATGGTCTCGGCCAGTGACATCGGCACTTTCGCCTTCGCGCTGTCATTGGTGCTGGTGACGCAGGCGTTTCTGACACGCACGGTAACTGGGCGCGCCATGCAGGCGGTGGCGCAAAACACCGAGAGCGCCACCGTGCTCGGCATCAATGTGCCGCGCATGATTTTTTACACCTTTGCCATCAACGCCCTGCTGGCCGCTGCCGCCGCGCTGCTGGTGACCCCCACCTACCTGGCCAAGTTCGACATGGGCGAGGGCCTGGGCAACAAGGCCTTTTTTGCCGCGATCATTGGTGGCTTCAACAACTCGCGTGGCGCTCTGCTGGGCGGGCTGATTGTGGGCGTGTGCGAAAACCTGGCGGCGGCCTACGTCTCGCCGGCCTACAAGGACGCGGTGGCGCTGGCCATTTTCATGGTGGTGATCCTGTTCAAGCCGCAGGGCCTGCTGGGTCGCAAAGAGGAGCGCAAGGTATGAAAAAGCTGCACATCATCCTGCTGGCTCTGGTGCTGCTGTTCCTGGTGGCGATGCCGACCTTTGCCAAGAACTACGGCATCCACATGTTCACCACCTGGCTGGTGTTCATCATCGCCACCATGGGCCTGAACCTGACCGTGGGCTACGCCGGGCAGAAGTCGCTGGGGCATGCCGCTTTTTTTGGCATCGGCGCCTACACTGTGGCACTGTTCCTCAAGGTCGGCATGAGCTTCTGGCTGGCACTGCCGGTGGCGGCGCTCAATTGCTTTGTAGTGGGCCTGCTGGTGGGCTGGCCGGCGCTGCGGGTGCAGACCATTTACCTGGCCTTTGCCACGCTGGGCTTCAACACCGCGATGTGGCTGGTGATGCGCAATGAGGAATGGCTGACCGGCGGCACCTTTGGCATCAACAACATTGCGCGGCCCAGCATCGGCAGCCTGAGCCTGGACGGCAACCTGGCCTACTATTACCTGGTCCTGTGCTTCACGCTGGTGCTGGGGCTGCTGCTGTGGGGCCTGCTGCGCTCACCCTGGGGCAAGGCGTTTACCGCGCTGCGCGACAACCCGATCCGGGCCGAGAGCCTGGGCATTGACACGCGCCGCTACACGCTGCTGAGCTTTGCCATTGGCGCGGTCTATGCCGGCATCGCCGGCGGCTTGTACGCCTCGCAGGTGCAGTTCATCGACCCGGCGCTGTTTACCGTGGGGGCCTCGATCATGATGTACCTGATGGTGGTGGTGGGTGGGCCGGGCTACTTTCTGGGCCCGGTGCTGGGCTCGGCTGTGGGCGTGGTGCTGCCCGAGTGGCTGCGCTTTGCCCAGGCCTGGTACCTGTTTGTGTTCGGCACCGCGGTGGTGCTGCTCATGATCTGGCTGCCCGACGGGCTGCTGAGCCTGCCCGACCGCCTGCGGGCCCGCCGCCAGTCGCGTCTGGCCTCGGCGGCACGCGCCCGCCAGGCCCTGCCTCGGGGAGACCAAGCATGAGCGCACCTGTCCTGAAAGTATCCGGCCTGAAAAAGGCCTACGGCGCCATCCAGGCAGTGGGCGGCGTGTCGTTTGAGGTGATGCCGGGCGAGATCTTCGGCGTGATCGGGCCCAACGGCTCGGGCAAGACCACGTTGTTCAACAGCATGCTGGGCCAGATCACGCCCGACGCCGGCCGCATTGAGCTCAAGGGCCAGGACGTGACCCGGCTCGGCCCGCTGGAACTCAGCCGCCGCGGCGTGGGCCGCACCTTCCAGACGCTGCAGGTGTTTGGCAAGATGACTGTTCGCGACAACCTGATCGTGGCGGCGCAAGAGCACAGCGGCTCCCTGTTCAGCCGCATGTTTGCGACCGGCGACTCCGGGCTGGGCGCCAAGGCCGACGCCCTGATCGACCAGTTCCGCATCCGGCACGTGGCGCACCAGAAAGCGGGCGAGCTGTCTTACGGCCAGCAAAAGCTGGTGGACATTGCCATGGCCTTCATGAGCGAGCCCGACCTGGTGCTGCTGGACGAACCCTGTGCCGGCGTCAACCCCGCGCTGGTGGGCGGTATCAGCACGCTGCTCAAAGAACTCAACGAAACCCGCAAGGGCAGCTTTGTGGTGATCGAGCACAACATGGACTTTGTGATGGACCTGTGCCACCGCATCATGGTAATGGTGGAGGGCCAGGTGCTGGCCATCGGCACGCCCGAACAGATCCGCGGCAACAAGCAGGTGCTGGACGCCTACCTGGGGAACTGATGATGAGCGACACCTGCATTCAATTCGACGACGTGGTGGCCGGCTACAAGGATTTCATGATCCTCAACAACCTGTCGTTCACGGCCCGCACCGGTTCGATCACGCTGCTGATCGGCCCCAACGGCGCCGGCAAGTCCACGGTGCTCAAAACCCTGTTCGGTCTGCTCAAGCCGCGCCAGGGCCGCATCACGCTCAACGGCGACGACGTGACCGGCGCCGACCCCAAAACCCTGCTGGCGCGCGGCATCGCCTTTGTGCCGCAGGGGCGCAACCTGTTCGGCAACCTCAGCGTGTACGAGAACCTGGAGCTGGGCGGCATCACGCTGGGCATGAAGACCACGCATGAGCGCATGCCCGAGGTACTGGAGTTCTTTCCGCGGGTCAAGGAGCGGCTGCATTCGCGCGCCTCGACGCTGTCGGGTGGTGAACAAAAACAGCTGGAAATCGGCCGGGCGCTGCTGTTGCGGCCCAAGGTGCTGCTGATTGATGAGCCCTCCATCGGCCTGTCGCCGCTGATCGTTCAGGACGTGTTTCGGCTGCTGCGGCGGCTGGCCGAGCAGGGCACTACCGTGCTGATGGTGGAACAAAACGTGAAAAGCGCCCTGCAGTACTCCGACGAGGCCATCGCGCTCGAATCAGGCCGGCTGGTGCTGCACAAGGCCGCCGCAGACATCCTGGCCGACCCCAACATGGAGCGGCTGTTCTTGGGCGGGGCGCACACCGCGGTAGCGGCAGACGCAACCACCAGCGGCTGAGCCGACGGCCTCAGAGCAACTGGCGCATGCTGCGTGCGGTTTCCTGCAACACCGGCAGTACACGTCGCACGGCCTGCTCACTGCTTTCGTTGTTGATTGGCATAGTCACGCTCATGGCGCCCAGCAGGGTGTCACTGTGGTCAAAAATCGGCACCGCGATGCCACGGTAATTGACCTCCAACTGTTGCTCTGAGAGGTACCAGCCCTGGTGACGGGCCAGCGCCATAGCCTGTTGCAAGGCCGCCAGGTCGGTGATGGTGTGCGAGCTGAACGCCCGCAGCGGCGCAGCCGCCAGCCATTGCGCCAACTGGGGCGGCGGCAGCAGGCTCAGCAACAACAGCCCGGCCGCGGTGACATGGGACTGAACCCGCGAGCCCAGCACATAGCCAATATTGAGCGCCCGCTGCGGACCACTGCGAGCGATGTAGACAATCTCCTGCCGGTCCAGCACCCCCGCATAGGCGGTCTCGCCCGTGCCGGCGGTGACACGCTGCAGGTAGGGTTGCACCGCTCTTGGCAGGCGGGCCGACTCCAGGTAGGCCTGCCCCAACCGCAAGGCGCGCGGCGACAGCCAGTACAACTTGCCGTCGGACTGCGCATAGCCGAGATGGGTGAGCGTGAGCAGGTGCCGGCGTGCGGCGGTCCGGGTCAGGCCGCAGCGCTGCCCGACCTGGCTTGAAGTCATGCGGTCGTGCTCGGCGTCGAAAGCCTCGATGATGGTCAGGCCTTTTTCCAGGCCGGCAATCCAGTCACGCCGCTCCAGCACACTCACTCTGCCTTGACCCCCACATCCTTCGCGATTTTGGTCCACTTGGTGATTTCGGCGTCGATGAAACGGCCGAACTGCTGGGGCGTACCACCCATGGGCTCCAGACCTCCGGCCACCAGCTTGTCGTGTACGGCTGGCGTGGCCATCACCTTGTTGAAGGCCTCGTTGATTTTCTTGATCACATCGGGGTTCATGCCCACCGGGCCGACCAAGCCCTGCCAGGCCGTGGCATCAAAACCGGGCAAGCCGCTCTCCGCGATGGTAGGAATGGCGGGGGCGTTGGCCGATCGCTTGGTGGTGGCCACTGCCAGCGCCCGCAGCCTGCCGGTTTGCACATGCGGCATCAGGTTAGCCTGGTCACCAAGCACCACTTGGATTTGACCCCCCAGGGCATCGGTGACCATGGGGCCGCCGCCCTTGTAAGGCACGTGCACCATGTCGATGCCGGCTTGGGCCTTGAGCAGTTCGGTACCCAGATGAGGCAAGCTGCCGCTGCCGGCCGAACCGTAGGACAGCTTGCCCGGGTTGGCCTTGGCGTATTGCACCAGTTCGGCAACGGTTTTGACCGGCAGGCTGGGGTGGACCACCAACACGTAATTGACGTCCACCGTGCGCACAATGTGCGTGAAGTCTTTGCGCGGGTCATAGGGCATCTTGTCATAGATACCGACGTTGATGGCCAGCGAGGCAATGTTACCCAGCAAAAGGGTGTAGCCGTCTGGCGCGGCTTGCGCCACGATGCCAGCGCCCAGCATACCGCTGGCGCCGCCTTTGTTGTCGATCACCACCGGTTGACCCAGCGCCTCGGCCAAGGCCGGCTGCACCACCCGGGCGTAAAAGTCGACCGCGCCGCCTGGCGGGAAGGGCACCACCAGCCGAATGGGCTTGCTGGGATAGGGCTGGGCCAGTACGGTAAAGGCCGCCAAAAAACCAACGAGCGCGACGCAAAGCCGCCGCCAATTCAAGCCAGTGCGCATGGTATTTGTCTCCTTTTTTAGGCAGTGTACACTTTGATTTTGCCCTCTGAAAGGCGGCTTCATGGCCACCACGATTGACCGTTTGGACTGTTGGGTGCTTCGTGCGCCGATCGCCGAGCCCGTGGCCAACGCCTTTGGCGCCATGAGCAACCGGCCTGCCGTTTTTTTGCGCGTGAGCGCCAGCGATGGCGCCACAGGCTGGGGTGAGGTGTTCAGTAATCTGCTGGACCAGCGCACGCGGCAGATGGCGATCCAGTGTGGCGAGCCCGGGCCCTTTGCACAAATCACCGGCGCGGTGGACCAGGCGCTGTGGGACATGGCCGCCCGTCGCGCCAACCTGCCACTATGGCAACTGCTGGGCGGCAGCAGCGGCCGAGTGCGGGTCTATGCCAGTGGCATCGGGCCCGACAAGGTGGTGGCGGTGGCCTTGGCCAAACACGCCGAGGGCTACCGGGCTTTCAAACTCAAAGTCGGCTTTGGAGCTGCGCGGGATGTGGCCAACCTGGCCGCCATGCGAGAAGCCCTGGGCCCGGACGCGGTGATCATGTGTGACGCCAACCAGGCGTGGTCACCGACCGATGCCGCCGCCCGCATTGCCGAGCTGGCCCCCTATAAGCCCTACTGGATTGAAGAACCCATTGGCGCCGACCAGCCCCACGCCGCCTGGCGCAACCTGGCCCAGGCCAGCCCCGTGCCCCTGGCGGCCGGCGAAAACCTGCGTGGCGAGCCAGCCTTTACAGAGGCCATCGAAGCCGGCTACCTGCGGTTTGTGCAGCCCGACGTGGGCAAGTGGGGCGGCATCACCGGGGGGCTGGTGGTGGCGCGGCAAGCGCAGGCAAAGGGCATCGCTTACTGCCCGCACTGGCTGGCTGGCGGTGTTGGCCTCGCTGCCAGCCTGCACGCCCTGGCCGGCTCCGGCACGCCCGGCGGTTGGGCTGAAGTAGACGCCAACCCTAACCCGCTGCGTGAGCAAGTGTTTCCGCTAACGGTGGTGGACGGTTGGGCCACCCTGTCTGATGCGCCTGGCCTGGGTGTGGCGCCAGACCTGCAGGCTCTGGCCAGCTACCAGGTGGTGGTGTAACAGTTTCCAAATGTTGGGCTCGAACGCACTGGGTATCAGCTTGACCAGGCGTGATACGCTAAGTCGGGTTCGTTTTCAGACCCGGCGCCTGATAGGCCGGCCTTCAAGGGTTACTGTATGTTCATGTCACGTCGCTCCTTCACCCTGCTGGGTGCAGCCACGGTCGCCAGCCAACTGGCCCATTCCCAAACCATCTACCCGACCCGACCGATCAAGCTGCTGGTTGGCTTTGCGGCTGGCGGTCCGCTTGATGTCTACACTCGCATCCTGGCGCAGGACATCAGCCTGCAATTGGGACAGCCTGTGACGGTAGACAACCGCGCCGGCGCCAGTGGCCAGATTGCCACCGACATGGTCGCGCAAGCAGAGGCTGACGGCTACACCCTGATGTCGACGGCCTCCACATTTATTGTTAACCCGATCCTGAGCAAGCGCACCAAACCAGATCCGCTCAAGGACTTTGTGGCGATCTCGCACACCGCGGTGCTGCCCACCATCGTGATCGTAGGGCCAGACTCCACGGCTCAGACCATTCAGGATCTGGTCAAAGCCGCGCGCAGCCGACCTCTGTCGTATGCTTCAGCTGGCAATGGCGGCCCGGCGCACTTGGCGGGTGCACTGCTGGCGCACAACACTGGCACCACCATGACGCATATTCCGTTTCGCGGGGCGGCGCCGGCCCTGACCGAGGTTATGGCCGGTCGCGTCGATTTCACTTTTTACACCATGTCCGGACTGAAGGAGTTGGTGGCGGCAAAAAAAGTGCGCCCGCTGGCTATCACCGCCGTGTCGCGCCATCCTGAGTTTCCGCAAGTGCCGACCATGACCGAGGCAGGGTTCCCAGGCTTTGACGATGTGGGCGCCTGGTTCGGCATCGTCGGCCCAGCCGGCATGCCTTCCGCCGTCGTGACTCAGCTCAATACCGCTATTGACCGTGCCCTCAAAAAACCCGAAGTCAGAGACCGTCTGATTGGCCTGGGCATGGTGCCCGTCGGTGGACCGCCGACCGTGTTCAAGAACTTTTTGGAACGTGACAGCGTCCGCTGGACGGCACTGATCAAAGCCGCAGATATCCGGGAGGAGTAAAGGCACGGCCAGTTTGGGCTGGGCGTTATCTCTGAACCGTCGCGTTGACCCACTGATAAGGCAACAATATGTCCTGAGGCTGCTCAGACTGCATGGCGCGCAAGATCGCATCGCCATACTCGCCATAAGGCACCCTCACCCCATTCAGCCAAGGTGCGATCCAGCTGTTAAGCGGGCTGTGGTCAAAGCCCACCAAGGCCACCTGATCAAGCTGCTCAGGGTAGTGTTCGCGCAGCAGACGATGCGCGCCATAGGCAATCAGATCGCTGGTACAAAACACGGCTCTTGGCGGCTGTTTCAACGCCATCAAGGCCTGCATACCTGAAAAGCCCGTGTCCAAGTGAGACAGCCCGAAGCTGGAACGAATGTAAGGCTGCGACAGTGGCAGGCCCATCGCGCGACACGAGTCCAGAAAACCATCGACCCGCTCCCGGGTGGCCGACGACCGTACGTCGCCGTGGATCAATCCGAATCTGCCCCTGCATTGCTCGATCATCCAATCTGCAACTGTCTTCACCGCAGCCAGATTGTCAATGCCGACATAACGGGCGTCACTCAGTGGCACTGGCGAACGCCGATTCACAAACACCATATGGCCCGATCGTTGGGCCAAGCGACCGAGTTGAGGGCTGTCAACAGCACCCAGCAGTACCAGTCCGCGGGCGTAATGGGAACCCATCTCGAGCAGGTATTCGTCCTGCAATTCAGGCTGGTCATGCGTGTCGCACAGCACCATGACATAGCCTGCCTTTCTCAGCGCCACCTCAGCGGCTGCGGCGATGGCAGCCATGGAAGGGTTACCCAGGTTGGACGCCAAGACAGCGACTAGCCGGCTCTGACCACTGCGCAGCGAGCGCCCTGCCACCGTCGGGCGATATCCCAGCTCGGCGACAGCCTGCATCACCGTTTCCTGGGTTGCTGGGGAAAACTTGCTGGACACGCCGTTGAGCACACGAGACACCGTGGCAATTGAGACATGGGCGCGTGCCGCCACCTCGGCGATGGACACCGTGTCTTTGGCTTGGCTTGGAGAGGCAGGAGGGCGCGGGGGAACAGTAGACACAGCTGGGATTGACTTAGGGTTTCCGATTATTGCCAATAAACCGTCGACTTGCTCATAATAGGGTAAACGTTTTCCTATCTTTGCCTTTTTACTGTTTTTCAACCAGGAGACTTCCATGAAATTACGCGCAGTTCTCAAAGCGGCCGCATTGTGCGCCGCCATGGCACTGGCCGGCACCAGTCGCGCCCAGGAGCTCGTTGTCTGGCACGACCTCGGCGACAACGGAATTAAATGGTTCCAAAGCTTGAGCGCAGAGTTCGCCAAGACTCGCCCCGGGGTGACGGTCAAATCCATCAATTACCCGACCGACCAGTGGTTCGGCCGCTCAATATCGGCGATTAACACCAACACCGCCCCTGACCTGATCTTCAACAACTACGAGCGGGTAATCCGGGTGGCCGACCAGACCAATAAACTTGTGGACCTCAAGCCGGTGCTGGCTTCCGTGGGCGACAAGTCTTTCCTGACTGAAGACGACCTGCGCGTAGCCACGCACGCAGACAAAATGATCATCCTGCCTATCCAGCGGGTGCAGATGGGCTTCGGTGTACGCAAAAGCTGGCTTGACAAAGTTGGTGAAAAATTCCCGGCCACCTGGGCCGATGTGCAACGGGTGGCTGTCAAATTCCGCGACAACGACCCGGACGGTGACGGCAAAGCCAACACTTTCGGCATGGCGCTGGAAGCAGCCAAACCCCGCGACCTGATCCACATCATTGACCTGTTCATGTTCGGCTCGGGGCTGCGCCATACGCTGATCGACCCGCAGGGCAAAATCGTGGTCGACGAGCCAGCGCGAGCCAAGGTTCTCGAAGAGGTACTCAAGGCCTACACGGAGTACCGGTATGTGGCGCCTGACACCATCAACCACTCTTTCGGCGAGATGTACCAGACGATCGAAGGGGGCAAAGGCGGCATGTTCCGCGTGGGCGACTGGAACGTGAAAAAGTGGGACACGCCCGCCGTGTTGGGTGGTGACTTCCTGGTCGGTCCTTGGCCTTCATTTGATGGCCGCAAAAACGCGGTTGTGATTGGCGGCATGCGCGGTGTGGCCGTGCCTGAGAACTCGCCCAACAAGGCCATTGCTGTTGATTTCGCCAAGTTCATGCTGAGCAAGCAAGCTCAACAGGCTTCGCTGGACAATCTTGGCTCGGCTGTGCGCAAAGACCTCGATATCTCATCCTTGTCAGAGCGCCAGAAGCTATTCGCCGCGCCCAGCTGGGGACTGGCAGCCTATGATTTCCCGGAAGCTGTGCACCTGTTCTATCCAGAACTGGAAGCCGCTTACCACCGCAAGCTGATGGGTGCATTGGCCAAGCCGCCAGCAAACTGGAAAGCCTTCATCACTGAAACTGCCAACGAGATGCGCGAGCTCGCCGTCAAGCTGGCCAAAAAATAATGCAGAACCAGATCGATAGACATGGCAGCCGTTGATTTACGGGCCGTCAGCAAGACTTACGACGGCCGGCAGCTTGCCGTGCGCGAGGTCTCGCTCTCGGTTCCAGATGGCGAGCTGGCGGTGTTTGTCGGTCCCTCTGGCTGCGGCAAGTCCACGCTGCTGCGCATGGTGGCGGGGCTTGAATCCATTAGCCAAGGTGAGATAGCCATTGGTGGTGTCCGGGTCAATGACCTGCCGGC